>NZ_JBSGXB010000291.1:0-9657 GCF_053609185.1 Streptomyces sp. NPDC054956
TCTATGGTCTTGGCCCTCTTGGACATGGGTACCTCTCACTCTCTGGAGAGACTCACGAACCGGTTTGGGTGACGTGCGAGCAGTACGGCGGGCCCCACGAACGAACAGCGCGTCCCACCGCCAGGAGCGCACGCATCTTGCCAGCTTCCGTTCCCGGCCAGCAAGGCTCTGGACGTCGGGTGGTCTTGCCGACGCTGTCGCGGATGGCGGCCGCCGATCCTTTGAGCCGAGCGGCCCACCTGGTCCGGGTGTTGTGGGTGTCTCCTGCGGGAGCGGTTCACGCCCCGCGCTTCTTGCTCTTAATTTGTCTGGCTGAGCCACCTCCACCGCATGACCTCGACGACCTCCAGCTCGACCGGCCCCTGCCCCGCGCTCGCGCCGCCGGCGCCTGGTATCCCCTCGACACCGTCAGCCGCCACGCCCCCGGCCGCTGGCACGACACCCACCACGCCCTCACCGCCGGGCACCGCAAGGCCCTCCAGGGCGGATCCGTCCAGAGTCTGCGGCTGTGAGGCTCACGGCGACTTGACCGGGAGATAGTTAGCCGCCATATTACTTCTCATGAGTGACGAGGATCCGAACCCCGACGCTGCACCCACGCTCGAACAGGCGCGGAAGCAGATCGCACGCTACGGGCTTGAGGCCGACCCGCAGGCGGTGCTCGTCGCGGTGCGCCTGATGGCTGCCGGGGCGCGCCTGGACCGGGCGTCCGAAGTGCACTTCGCGCGTTCCGGGCTGTCGACCGGGCGCTACCGCCTCCTGGTGGATCTCGAGGACAGCGACGGGGAGAAGTCGCCTTCGCAGCTCGCCAAGGGTCTTGGCGTCTCGCGCGCCACGGTGACCGGCCTGGTCGTCGGCCTGGAGCGAGAGGGTCTGGTGGCTCGCCGCGCCTCGACGGAGGACGGGCGGGGCGCAGTAGTCGTACTCACGGCGCGCGGCAGCCAGCGGTTGCGCGACATGGCCGCGGACCACTTCGCACGGCTCGAGGCACTGGTCGGTGGACTGGCCGCCGACGAACGCGGGCTGTTCCTCGACCTCCTGGAGCGGATCACTCAGCGGATCGGCGCATTGACTGCCGAATAGCTGCGGCACAGCTGCGGCCTCACTTCCGCGCGGGGGTGGCTGTCTTGACCGCGCGCGACACCCTCCCACACCCTAATAGTTAGCCTCCTAATCAATTACTTAGCCAGCTAATTATTTTCGAGGAGTCACATGAGCACCCCTCCCAGTACCGCCCAGCGCGGTATCGCCACGCGTCCGTTCACCCTGTGGAAGGAAGTCGCGACCGCCTATCTGGCCCCCGCGCTCACCGCCGGACTCGGCGGATTCCTCAGCGGCCAGCCCGAACTGACCACGGCCGCCTTCACCTCCATCGGGGCCACATCGGCCTTGGTGGCCTGCATCGTCGGCGGATGGCTGCACCGCCGTGGCCGACCCCGACGCTGGACGGCCTCGGCGCCACGACCGGTACTCACCCTCGGACTTGCCATCACAGCGGTCGGAATCGCCGGCCTGGCCGCATGGTTCGGATCCGACTGGCTGCCGTCGCACACACCGGTGCCCGATGCCGGATGGCTGGAGCGGCTGCGGATCGACCTGCCGCTGTCGGCCGGCCTGGCCACCGCCATCGTCACCTGGCGGTGGCACGGCACGACATCCCGCCAACAGGCCTGACCCAGCCCTTCCCGTCCGATTCCTTCAGACCACCACTCACGAAGGGCACACTGTGATCACCATCATCGGCGCCACCGGCGCCACCGGCAGCGCCCTGCTCCGGCGGCTCATCGAACTCGAAGTCCCCTGCCGCGCCGTCAGCCGTACGCCCGACAACCTGCGTACCGCCATCGGCACCAACACGTCGGTCGAGATCGTCGGTGCGGACGCCGCCGAACCCGAGACGCTCCGCGACGCGTTCCAGGGATCCACCCAACTGTTCCTCGCCATGGCCAACAGCCCGCGTCAAACCGAGCTCGAGACCAACGTGATAGACGCCGCAGCCCACTGCGGGGTACGGCACGTGGTCAAACTCTCCGCCCCAGCAGCCGAGCCCGCCTCACCTGTGGCCATCTCGCGCAGCCACTGGCGGGTCGAGGAACACCTGGCGACAACCGGAATGACGGCCACGCTGCTCCGGCCCTACGCATTCATGCAAAAGCTGCTCCTGAGCGCCCCGGCGATCGCCGAGGGCGTACTCATCGGGGCCATGCGCGAGGCACCCTGCAACTACATCGACGTCCGGGACATCGCCGACGTCGCCGCCGAGACCCTCCTGCGCCCCAGCCTTGCCGGCGCCACCTACAGCCTGACCGGCCCGCGGGCCTTCAGCCAACCCGAGCTCGCCCGTCTGCTCGGCGAGCTGACCGGCCGCCCCGTTCGCTCCATCGACCTGCCACCAAGCGAGTTCCACAGACACCTCCTGACCACCGCGCACATGCCGCCCTGGCTCGCCGACCACGTGGTGGAGATCCAGCAACTCGCCATTGCCCGCCCGGAATCTCCCAACGACACCATCGAGACCATCCTCGGCCGCCCCGCCAGGACACTCCACGCCTTCCTCCGCGAACATCTCCACACGTTCACCAAGACCGCCTGACCGACCGCCCAACCGTCTGCTCCACCCCTCGCCCTTCTCCGGGATGCCGGTCCCCGTATCCCGGAGAAGGTATGCGAGACGGACATCGTCCGCCGGCCCCAAGCCCCGGTACCCCCGCCAGGCCGACTGCTCTGTCGGCCCGGTGGGGGTATCGGCGGCCCATCACCGTCGTGGTGACCGCCGCAAGCCCGGCCACGTGCGGGAAAGCGGGCGCCGGCGCTCGACCGCGGGCCGTACCGGGCGGGCACCAGGAGAGCAGACGTGGCCGGCGCCGGTGGGGGTGGAGCGAGGCGCCCGTACACCGGGACCGCGTGCACGCCGAGTGGGGCACATCTTCGTCGGCTGGGGTCGACAGCCGGAGATCCGACCGCCGAAGCGACCTGCGACGACGACGCCCCCGACACGAGGGACGTGCCGGGGACGTTCCAGGGGCGGGCCGGTGTGTGACTACGAAAGCACCGTGACAGGCCGAGCGGGCAGTGCCGACGACAGGAAGATTTTGGTTCCCGTTCGGTGGCTCCGCCCGTTAGCCCTGGCCACCGACCCCGCATTCCGGGTCACGCCAGTTGCTTTCCTGTCTGCCGATCAGGTCTCCCGCTGCAGCCGGGTCGCAGCCGATCGGCACGGGGAAACAGTCGGTCCGTCCGGTACCGGATGCGCCAGGCTGAGGGCAAGCGCGAGTGTGGCGGGCAGCAGACCGCGAGGATCACCGCCAGGGGCACGGCGAAGCAGACATGCCATGATCTCTTCGCGGCGGCTGAGCCTGCTGGCGGCGCACAGAGCGCTCCTCGGGTCCTCCGCTCCCTCCGGCCGCACTTGGGCCCGATTCCTTCCGTACCCGCCCGGCCTACAACCGGATCACCATGCCGTTCGGATCGACCCGCCCCGATCACGCCAACGAAAGCGCCGGGGCCTTCCAGCCCCGCGCTGTCGCGTGCCCTCGCCCGGTAGGCGGGAGAAACTCGAATCCTGGCTGCCCACCATCGCGTCCGGCCCCCCTCCGGAGCCCAGCCCGTTATGTGCACGCACGCCTATCGAGCACGTGCCCACGCTGCGGCGCGTCAATGCTCGCAGGACGGCCGGACGCGGAACAGCTCGGTCCGCAGCACGGGAGTGCCGTCGACTGGTGTCGGGTCCTCCGTGGTTGGTTCGATGCCTCCGGTGGCGACCTTGTCGAGTGTTGCCAGGCCGTCGGCGCCGACCGTGCCGAACACCTTGTAGTTCGGTCGCAGCGCGGAGTCGCCGTAGACGACGAAGAACTGTGAACCGTTCGTGTCCGGACCGGCGTTGGCCATCGCCAGCAGGCCGCGCCCGTAGAGGCGGCGCGCGCCGGTCGGATCGGTCGGTGCCGGCGGCAGGTCCACCGGCAGCTCGTCCTTGTACTTGTAACCGGGCCCGCCCTCACCGGTACCGGTCGGGTCGCCGCACTGCAGGACCTTCAGCGTCGGGTACGCCGTCAGACGGTGGCACACCGTACGGTCGTAGAACCCGTGCCGTGCCAGGTGCAGGAAACTCTGGACCGTGCACGGCGCCTTGGCCCGGTCCAAGTGCAGCGGGAGCGGGCCCTGGCTGGTCGGAACAGCCATATCGACCGTGCCACGACTGGGGGTGCGCCGCGGGTCGGGCGGCAGCGGAACCGAGCGCGCCGGCGGCTCGTCCGGGGTCTGTGTGTACTGGCAAGGGCCGTGCGTCGTGCGCGGTGGAGCACCGTCGGAAGCGGTGGCGACGCTCCCCCCGGACACGACTAACGCCACGGCCGCGAATCCGCTGATCAGTACCCGTTTCATCTCGCACGCCCTCCCGATGATCGCCAAGTCCCGAAGCCGTCGCAGTCTAGGGCGTGGGTTTGGTCCGCGGGAACAGTTGACGGAAGGAGGTTGGCCCGGCCGACCCCAGGGTCCTCGCCCTCCAGCTGACGTCCTTGCTCGACGGAGCCACTGGCGCTGTAGGCGCCGCCAGCCACACCACAGGCTCCAGACGGCCCTCACGCGGCTCCGCCAGCCGCTTTCACACCGTCCGAACCCGTCACACCGGCAGCCTCCGCCAACAACCGACGGGCCACCACCCCGCGCCAACCAGCTGCCCTCACCCGTTCACACAAGCATCGTCAGACCCGTCTGATCTGCGCGTCGCCCGTCGCCCCGGGCTTCCCCGCCTGGTCCACGGGATGGCGGGCTCCCCTCGCCGCCAGCGTGGCCCAGCAGCACGCGAGATTGAGACTCCCGATGCGAACGATGTTGCCGTTGGCGACGAAATCCGCAGCTTCTATGCTGCTCTAGCGATGATGTCATCTGAACTATGTACGATCAACAACGAATTCGATAGCCTCGCGTCATGTCTGAGCCGCTGACCCGCCCGCCCCTTTCCGCCACCGAACGGACCCGTCACCGCCGCCTGCGCGAGCAGGGAAGGTCCGACCGGTCCGAGCTGGACTCGGTACTCGCCGCCGGATTTCTGTGCCACCTCGGGGTGCAGGTGGCGGGCCGCACCATGGTCGTGCCCACGGTGTACGGCACGGACGGCGAGACGCTGTACTTCCACGGCTCGGCGGCCAGCCGCAGCCTGGTGGAGGCCCCGCAGAGCACGGTGTGCCTGACTGTCACCCACGTCGACGGCCTCGTCCTGGCCCGGTCGGTGTTCGAGCACGGCGTGAACTACCGCAGCGCCATGGTCTACGGCATACCGCGCCTCGTCACCGACCCCGAGGAGAAACTCGCGGGCCTGCGCTGCCTCACCGAGCACATCACCCCGGGTCAGTGGGACTACGCGCGCGGCCCCAGCCGGAAGGAACTGGCGGCGACTTCCCTGCTCGCACTCTCCCTCGACGAGGCTTCGGTCAAGGTCGCCGCCGGCCCACCGGAGGACGGTGAAGGACCTGACGCCGGGCTCGGCATCTGGGCCGGCGTCCTCCCTCTCCACACCACCTGGGGCACACTCGAACCGGGCCCCGCGCTCTCCCCGGACATCACCGCCCCAGCACACCTCACCCGACGCCAGAACAGCCCCGCCTGCGGAAGCGGAGACAACGCGTTGATCGCTGGTCGCTGACGGGTATACCGAGCGGCATCTCGCCTCGTGCGCGCGTGGGTGGGCCGCGGGTCCCGCCCGCCGGCCCAGCACGTGCGGGGGGACGCAAGCAGCACGCTGTCGAGACCTTCAACTCACGCGCCTTCCCTGTCAGTTACCGGCCGCTCCCACCAGCGTGACCATGACTTCGATCGCCTCGCGGTCCGTCAGACCCTGCTCCCGGCAGAGCGAACGCCAGGTCGAGAACGCCGCCGCATGACCGATCACCGCCCGCCGGACGGGCTCGCCTGCCGTCGGCCACGCGTCTGCCAGCACCTCGACGCAGCGCCTGTTCCTCGCCTCCCAGGCCTCGCGGATCGAGTCGGGCGCCGCGTGCAGGTCGCGGCTGACCAGCGTCAGCATCTGCTCGCCCGCGCGGTAGAAGCGGTAGAGGTCGGCGAGCCCGGCCGTCAGCCGTTCGACCGGATCCCCGATCGCACCCCATTCCTCGGGTTGGGGCGGCTGCTGCTGCGACAGCCAGTGCCCCGAGCACGCCTGGAAGAGCGCGGTCTCGTCGGGGAAGTGCCGGTAGACGGTCAGCCGGGTGACCCCGGCGCGGTCGGCGATCGCCGCGATGCTCGTCGCCGCCGGGCCCACGGTGCCGTGCAGATGTACGGCGGCCTCGACGATGCGCTGTCGCGTCAGGCCCACGCCTTCGGCGCGTTTACGCATCTCGTAGCCACGCGTGTTCGATGAACGCTGCTGATCACTCACCTGTTGACGCCCTGCGATCCGAGGCGGAGACTTTTAGGTGAACACCAGTGTATCTCCAAATTGTGTGGAGGAGTGATCACCATGACAGAGCCGCTGGCCCCGCCACTCACCATCGTCCGCCCCGGCGAGGGAGGTGAGGGCTACCTCGGCTCGATCGGGGTCGCCTTCAAGCTCTGGGGCGCCGACACCAACGGCGCGGTCTCCGTCGTCGAACACCCCTTCCCGGTCGGGGCGCTGGTACCACCGCACCTCCACACCCGGGAAGACGAGTACTCGATCGTCACCGAGGGCGAGATCGGCTTCCGGTCCGGCGACCGCGAAGTCGTCCTGGGCGCGGGCGGCTACATCACCAAGCCGCGCGGAGAGCTGCACACGATGTGGAACGCCGGTCCTGTCCCTGCCCGGATGATCGAGATCATCAGTCCGGCCGGCTTCGAGCACTGCTTCCGCGAACTGGCCGAGATGCTCGCCGACGGGCCGCCGCCGACGGAGGACGCGATACCGGCGCTCGCCGCCAAGTACGGGCTTCAGTTCGGGCAACCCGACTGGCTGCCCGACGTCATCGCACGGTACGACCTGACCCCGCCCTTCAGCACCTGAGCGAGCCAGGACCTGTCCGGCGGATCTTGAGAAGCCGGTCAGTACTCCTCGTCGGGATAGCCCCATTCGACCTTCGCGCTCGCACCGGGAGCCACCTCTGCGACGGTCGCCGCGAAGAGGCCTTCGAAAAATGCGGGCGCCACAGTTGACATCCTCGCCCACCTAAAGGAGGGCGATTCCCGTCTGGCCCGCCGTTGTCCGGCGGGGCTCCGGGTGGGTTCCTGCTTCTCTGCGCTGTGCCGGGACAAGTCCCGGTCTTACCTGCGCTCGACAGGCTGACACCGCCAGTCCGGCGGCCTTGGCGACGTTGACCGCCGCGTTGATGTCCCGGTCAAGGACAGACCCACACGCCTCGCACGTCCACTCTCGGACGTGCAGGGGCTTGGGGCCGTCCTTGACGCCGCACTGCGAGCAGACCTGAGAGGTCGGCTCGAAGCGGCCGATGCGGTGGAAGGTGCGCCCGTACCGGGCGGCCTTGTACTCCAGCATCGCGACGAACGTGGCCCATCCGGCGTCGTGGACGGACTTGGCCAGGCGCGTCCGGACAAGTCCCTTGACCGCCAGGTTTTCCACTGCCACCGCTTGGTTTTCGCGGATCAGCTTGATGGAGAGCTGGTGGTGGAACTCGCGCCGTGCGTCGGCCACCCGTGCGTGAGCGCGGGCGACCTTGATGCGGGCCTTGGTTCTGTTGTTGCTGCCCTTCGCCTTGCGGGCGAGGCGCTGCTGCTCGCGCTTGAGTTTCTTCTCGGCCCGGCGCAGGAAGCGGGGGCTGTCGATCTTCGTACCGTCGGAGAGGATCGCGAAGTGCGACAAACCGAGGTCGATTCCGACCACGGCATCCGTGGTGGGCAGCACCTCGGTCTCGGAATCGACCACGAACGAAGCGAAATACCGACCGTCCGCGTCCCTGACCACGGTCACCGTGGACGGCACAGAGGGCATGGTGCGGGACCACTTGACCCGCACGTCCCCGACCTTGGGGAGCCGTAGCTTCTCGCCTGCCGTGATCTTCCATCCGGCGTTCGCGGTGAACCTGACGGCCTGCCGGTTGTCCTTGCGGCTCTTGAACCGAGGCGGTCCCATCTTGGGGCGCTTGCCCTTGAGGCCGTCGAAGAAGTTCCGGTATGCGGTGTCCAGGTCCCGGAGGGACTGCTGGAGGATCACGGAGGAAACCTCGCCGAGCCGTGTGCGTTCCGGCGTCTTCTTTGACGCCGTGAGCTGCCGGGACAGCTCACCCGACGGGACGAACGGCAGCCCCGCAGAGCGGGCGGTCTCACGTACGCGAAGCGCATCGTTGAAAACCACACGCGCACACCCGAATGCCCTGGCCAGCGCGATGCGTTGAGGACCGTTCGGGTACAGGCGGAAGCTGTACCGGAGTTGCATGTGGATCACCGTACTCCAATTGGCTCATGTCACCGCGATGGAGCCCAAACCCTGACGTACGCACCGGTCGACACGTCGTTTACAACCTGCATGTCCATTTGGTTTTCGTCACGAAGTACCGGCGCAAGGCCATGACCGATGCCATGCTGATCCGCACCGAAGAGATCATGCGAGAGGTCTGCGCCGACTTCGAGGCCGAGCTGAAACAATTCAACGGCGAGGACGACCACGTGCACCTGCTGGTGCACTACCCGCCGAAGGTCCAGCTCTCCAAGCCGGTCAACTCGCTCAAGGGCGTCAGTTCCCGAAGGCTGCGCCAGGAGTACAGCGCGCATGTCCGCCGATACCTGTGGGGCGGACACTTCTGGTCCGGCTCCCACTTCGCAGGGTCCTGCGGTGGCGCACCACTTACCGTGGTCAAGCAGTACATCGAGAACCAGAAGCGGCCCACCTGACCGTTACCCCGGAGGCGCAGCGAACTCCGGCGCTTCGCGCCTCCAGACCAAGGATGGCCTTCACCCCCGCCCCAAAGGGCAGAGCACTGGCCAAGATCAGAGGTAGAAGGCACCACCGACAGCGCTCGGCTCAGGGGTCGGTGAATTGGTCGCCCTGCCATGCCGCCGCGCACAGCGAGGTCTCGGCGGCCTCGGTGTACAGGGCCGCGCTCAGCCAGGCGCGGGCGAAGTCGGTCGGGTCGGCGGGGAGTAGGCGGCCGAAGGGGTCGCGGGCGCGCCGGTTGGCGGTGCGTTGCAGTTCGGTCAGGAGATCGGCGGCGGTGGGGAGGGCCGAGCGGCGCAGCTGCCCGGCGTCGGCCGGCAGTGATCCGGGGACGGCCAGGAAGGGGCGTCCGGCGGCGACGGCCTGTTCGAGGCGGCGGCGCAGGAGGTGGAGGGGGGCCGGGTCCGCCGCCAGGCCGGTGGGGACCGGCGCGACGGGCGTCTGCGGGGCCGAGGGGAGGTCGGCGCGTTGCAGCCGGTCAAGGCCCAGGTCGACGCGCCGTGCGGGGTCCGCCGGGTGGGCGGCCGCCAGGAGTTGGAGACTGGGCCGGGGGTCCGGGAGGAGGCGGCCGACGACGCGCAGACGCGTGCCGGGCAGGGCGGCCAGCATCCGGAGGTTGTCGCGGTACGCCAGCGCGGGATGGTCGTGGGGCGCGGTGAGGCGGAGCGTCAGGTCCTCGCACGTGGCGAGGAGGCAGTCGCCGCCGGTCTCGCGGGCAGGGCCCAGGATCGTCACGTCGAGGAAGAGCAGGTCGGCGCCCGGGGCCCGGGAAGACAGGGCGCGCGCGACCTGTCCGGCGG
>NZ_JBSGXB010000292.1:0-9641 GCF_053609185.1 Streptomyces sp. NPDC054956
GAGCGTGGCGGGCGCCGTGGTCCTGGCGGACCTGGCGTCCCGCGGCGACGCGTTCAGCCTGGTGCGCGGCCACCGGGGCCGCGGTCCGCCGCGAGGGAGCCCCAGTCCCCATCTGGCCCCGGCCCGACCGGCCGTTCACTCCGTACCACCCTGGACCGCGATGCCCTCTCCCGCCGAACCCGGCCGACCCTCCCGCCGCTCGCTGGGCCGCGGCCCGGGTGCCCCCGTACCGGTGGCGGAGGAGGAGCTCCCCGATCCCGTCCCCCGGCCTCCGGCCGGGGAGACCCCCGAACCCCCCGACCGGGCCCCGGATCCGGCCGTACCGGCCTCCGACGGCCCCGGTGGGGCCGAGGGGCCGGACGGGCCTTCCGGTGGCGCCGACGGCGCCGAGGCGGCCCCCGGAGGCTCCGTACAGGCCCTCGACGGGGCCGCACCGGACTCGGGCGGCGCCGGGGGCGCCCAGGGGTCCCTGGCGGCCTCGGGCGGCCGTGACAGCGCCCGGGGGGCCTCGTCGGCCCCTGGCGGCGCCGAAGGCCCCGTAGCGGCCTCGGGTGCGTCCGTTCCGGCCCCGGAGGGGGCGGGGGACGGGCGGTTCACCCTGCGGCTGGACAACTTCGAGGGGCCGTTCGACCTGCTGCTGCAGCTGATCTCGCGGCACAAGCTCGACGTCACGGAGGTCGCGCTGTCACAGGTCACCGACGAGTTCATGGCGCACATCCGTTCCATGGGCCCCGACTGGGACCTCGACCAGACGACCGAGTTCCTCGTCGTCGCCGCGACCCTCCTCGACCTGAAGGCCGCCCGGCTGCTGCCCGTCGCCGAGGTCGAGGACGAGGCCGACCTCGCGCTGCTGGAGGCCAGGGACCTGCTCTTCGCGCGGCTCCTGCAGTACCGGGCCTACAAGCGGATCGCCGAGATCTTCCAGGAGCGCGCCGAGGCCGAGGGCAGGCGCTACCCGCGCACGGTGGGTCTGGAGGCCCACCTCGCCGAGCTGCTGCCCGAGGTGGTCATCAGCGTCGGCGGCGACGGACTGGCGCGGCTCGCGGTCAAGGCCATGCAGCCCCGGGCGAAGCCCCAGGTGTACGTGGACCACATCCACGCGCCCCTCGTGAGCGTCCGCGAGCAGGCCGGGCTGGTCGTGGCGCTGCTGAAGGCGCGCGGCGAGGCCACCTTCCAGGAGCTCACCGAGGACGCGGAGGACACCCTGACCGTCGTGGCGCGCTTCCTGGCCCTCCTGGAGCTCTACCGGGAGAAAGCGGTGGTCCTGGACCAGGAGGAGGCCCTGCGGACGCTCACCGTGCGCTGGAGCGGCGGGGACGGGGACGGCATGCCGAGGGTCACGGACGAGTTCGACCGGATCGTGGAGGTCAAGGAATGAGCGGGCCGCAGGCGCACGCAGAGGCACAGCCGCAGCCGCAGCCGCAGGGGCGGGTGGCCGGACTGGACCTGAAGCCGGCCCTGGAGGCCGTCCTCATGGTGGTGGACGAGCCGGCGACCGAGGCGCACCTGGCCAAGGTGCTGGAGCGCAGCCCCAGGGAGGTCGCGGAGGCGCTGCGCGAGCTCGTGGACGAGTACGACGTACAGCGCCGCGGATTCGAATTGCGGCTGGTCGCCGGGGGCTGGCGGTTCTACAGCCGGGCGGACTTCGCGCCGGCCGTCGAGGCCTTCGTGCTGGACGGCCAGCAGGCCCGTCTCACCCAGGCGGCACTGGAGACCATGGCCGTCGTCGCGTACCGTCAGCCGGTCAGCCGGTCGAGGGTTTCGGCGGTCCGCGGAGTCAACTGCGACGGGGTCATGCGCACCCTCCTCCAGCGGGGTCTGGTGGAGGAGGCGGGGACGGAACCCGAAACAGGTGCGATCCTGTACAGGACGACGAACTACTTTCTGGAGCGGATGGGCCTGCGTGGCCTGGACGAGCTCCCGGAGCTCGCGCCCTTCCTCCCCGAGGCGGACGCGATCGAAGCCGAGACGCAAGAGGGTGTTCCGTCGTTCGATCCGGACTCTCCGGATACCGATGAAGACGACAAGACGACGGAACTTTGATGCGAAGCAGCGGCAACGGCAACGGTGGCGGCAACAGGAACAGCGGCGGCGGTGGCGGCGGCGGGCGTGGTAACGCCCGTGGCGGCAGCTCCAGCGGCGGCGGTGGTGGCTACCGCGGTGGCGGCTCCTCCGGCGGCAGCGGCTCGGGCGGCGGCTACCGGGGCGGCAGCTCCGGCGGCTCCGGCGGCGGTTCCCGCGGCGGCAGCTCGGGTGGTGGCTACCAGGGCGGCGGCTCGCGTGGCGGCAGCTCCGGCGGCGGATACCAGGGCGGCGGTTCCCGTGGTGGTTCCTCCGGCGGCGGCTACCAGGGTGGCGGCTACCAGGGTGGCGGCTCCGACCGTGACCGCGAGCCCGCGCCCCGCATCCGCAACCCCCGCCCCGAGGAGCGTCGCTACGACGTGGGCCCCGAGGGCGAGCGCAACGGCCGCGGTGGCGCCAAGGCGGGCGGCGGCGGTGCCCGCGGCGCGGCCGACGGCAACCGCGGCGGTGCACGCGGCGCCGCGGCCCGCGGTGGCGCCAAGGGCGGCCCGAAGGTCTCCCGCACCCCCGGCATCGGCGGCGCCGGCGGCCCGCGCATCGGCCCCGGCTCCCGCAGCGGCCAGTCCAAGCCGCGCGAGCTGGAGGCGCGGATCGAGGAGCGCGTGCGCGACCGGTACGCCGACAAGCCCGTGATCAAGACCCCGAAGACCTTCCCGGGTGCCGAGGAGGAGGGCGAGCGCCTGCAGAAGGTCCTCGCCCGTGCCGGCATGGGTTCGCGCCGCGCGTGCGAGGAGCTCATCGAGCAGGCGCGCGTCGAGGTCAACGGCGAGATCGTGCTCTCGCAGGGCAAGCGCGTGAAGCCCTCGGACGAGATCAAGGTGGACGGCCTGACCGTCGCCACCCAGTCGTACCTGTTCTTCGCGCTGAACAAGCCGGCCGGCGTCGTCTCCACGATGGAGGACCCGGACGGCCGCCAGTGCCTCGGCGACTACGTCACCAACCGTGAGACGCGTCTCTTCCACGTCGGCCGGCTCGACACCGAGACCGAGGGCATCATCCTGCTCACCAACCACGGCGAGCTGGCCCACCGCCTCACGCACCCGAGGTACGGCGTGAAGAAGACCTACGTCGCCGCCATCACCGGACCGCTGCCGCGCGACATCGGCAAGCGCCTCAAGGACGGCATCGAGCTGGAGGACGGCTACGCCCGCGCCGACCACTTCCGCGTCGTCGACCAGCTCGGCAAGAACTACCTGGTCGAGGTGACCCTCCACGAGGGCCGCAAGCACATCGTGCGCCGCATGCTGGCCGAGGCGGGCTTCCCCGTCGAGAAGCTGGTGCGGACCTCCTTCGGTCCGATCGAGCTCGGCGACCAGAAGTCCGGCTGGCTGCGCCGCCTGACCAACACCGAGGTCGGCATGCTCATGAAGGAGGTCGGTCTGTAAGGACCGGCTGCTCCTCCCGTACGAACCAAGAACCCGCGGTGCCCTTGGGCGCCGCGGGTTTTTCGCGCTTGTGCCGACCCCGCGGGTTCTTTATAGTCAACCTGACTATAAAAGGAGTGGGGGTCGTCATCATGGGGTGGCAGACGAGCTGGACCGAGATCCTCGGGTTCGCCACGGGAGCCCTGTGCGTCTGGCTGGTCGCCCGGCAGCACATCGCCAACTGGCCGATCGGCATCGCCAACAACGTCTTCTTCATCGTTCTCTTCGCCCAGGCCGAGCTCTACGCCGACGCCGGGCTGCAGATCGTCTTCATCGCCCTCGCCGCGTACGGCTGGTGGTCCTGGACCCACGGGGGTGGACCAGGAACCGCCGAGGCCCTGCCGGTGCGCCGCACGACGGCCGCCGAATGGGCCGTGCTGGGCACGGCGGGGGCGGTGGGGGTGCTCGGCCTGACGCTCCTGCTGAGCCGGGCCACCGACTCCACCGTCCCGTTCTGGGACGCGGCCACCACCGGGCTCTCCCTCATGGCCACCTACGGGCAGTGCCGCAAGCTCCTGGAGTCCTGGTGGCTGTGGATCGCCGCCGACCTCGTGTACATCCCGCTCTACGTGTACAAGGGGCTCTACCTGACGGCCCTGCTCTACGTGGCCTTCCTCGTCCTGTGCGTCGTCGGGCTCCTCGGCTGGCGCCGGGCGCTCCCGGCACGCGGCGCCCGTACGGCCCTGGGGGCGACGGCATGAAGCGCTACGGCCACGGCCTGGTGCTCGGCAAGTTCTATCCGCCGCACGCCGGCCACCACCACCTGGTGCGCACCGCCCAGGACCAGTGCGAACGGCTGACCGTGCTGGTGTGCGCCGCCTCCGTGGAGTCGGTGCCGCTGGCCGACCGGGTCGCCTGGATGCGCGAGGCGCACCCGGGGGCCGACGTGGTCGGCGCGATCGACGACATCCCGGTCGACCTGCACGACCCGGAGATCTGGGAGGCCCACATGGCGGTCTTCCGGGGCGCGGTGCGTCGCCCGGTCGACGCCGTCTTCACCACCGAGGAGTACGGGAGCGAACTCGCCCGGAGATTCGGGGCCCAAGAGGTGTGCGTCGACCGCTCGCGCTCGCTGTTCCCGGTGTCCGGGACGGCGGTACGGGCCGACCCGGTCGGGAACTGGGAGTTCCTGGGACCCGCCGTACGGGCCGCCCTGACCCGGCGGATCGTCGTACTCGGCGCCGAGTCCACCGGGACGACCACGCTGTCGCGGGCCCTGGCGGCCCACTGGCGGCGGCGCGGCGGGGTGTGGACCAAGACGGGCTGGGTCGCGGAGTACGGCCGCCGGTACAGCGAGGAGAAGCTCGCGGCGGCGCGCGCGGCGGACCCCGCGGCGAGCTGGGCCGACGTGGACTTCACCTCGGCGGAGTTCCCGGTGATCGCGCGGCGCCAGGACGCCGACGAGGAGCGGGCGGCCCGGCTGGGCTCACCGGTGCTCTTCTGCGACACCGACTCCTTCGCCACCGGCATCTGGCACGAGCGGTACATGGGCGGGCGCAGCGAGGAGGTCGAGCGGATCGCCGCCGGCACGCACCGGGACCTCTACCTGCTCACCGACCACGCGGACGTGCCCTTCGAGGACGACGGGTTGCGCGACGGGCCGCAGCTGCGGCCCTGGATGACCGGGCGGTTCCGGGAGGAACTGGAGCGCACCGGGAGGCGGTTCGTGGTGGTGAGCGGAGACCGCGAGCAGCGGCTGGCGGCGGCCGCGGCCGCCGTCGACGGACTGCTCGCGGAGGGCTGGCACTTCGCTGACCCGCTGCCGGAGCGGGTACGGGAGCAGAGCCGTTGAGCGGCGGCGGAGAGGGGTACGACCCCCATGCCTTCGAGCCGTTCGCGGTGACCGTCGACCTCGCCGTCTTCACCGTCCGCGGCGGCATCCTGCACGTGCTGCTGATCCGGCGCGGGCAGGAGCCGTACGCGGGCGCCTGGGCGCTCCCCGGCGGCTTCGTCCTGCCCCGGGAATCCGCGGAGACGGCCGCCCGGCGCGAACTCGCCGAGGAGACCGGCCTGTCGGCGGAGGTGATCGCGGCCCTGCACCTGGACCAGCTGCGCACCTACAGCGAACCGGACCGGGACCCCCGCATGCGGGTCGTCTCGGTGGCCTTCACCGCGCTCGTCCCCGACCTGCCCGAACCGGCGGCCGGGGGCGGCGGGGACGCCGACCGGGCCCGCTGGGTGCCGGTGGGGGAGGCGGCGGGCCCCTCGGCGGGGCTCGCCTTCGACCACGCGGTGATCCTCGCCGACGCCCGGGAGCGGGTGGGCTCGAAGCTGGAGTACAGCTGCCTGGCCACCGCCTTCTGCCCGCCCGAGTTCACCCTCGGCGAGCTCCAGGCCGTCTACGAGACCGTCTGGAACACCGCCCTGGACCGCCCCAACTTCCGCCGCAAGGTGCTGGCCACGCCCGGGTTCGTCGAGGCCGTGCCCGGCGCCGCCCGGCTCACCGGCGGCCGCGGCAAACCCGCCGCGCTCTACCGGCCCGGACCCGCGACCGCCCTGCACCCGCCCCTGCTCCGCCCCTCGGAAGGACACACACGATGACGACGACCACGAAGCGAGCGGCCACGGGCGCGATGCTCGGGCTGGCCCTGGGAGACGCGCTCGGCTTCCCCACGGAGTTCAACGACGTGCCGGGGATCCTGGCGAAGACGGGCCCGTGGCGGGAGATGGCGCTGCCCCGCCCGGCGATCGTCACGGACGACACCCAGATGACGCTGGCCTTCGCCCGGGGGATACGGACCGCGACCGACCGCGGCCGGGTGGGTCCGCTGCGGCTGGCCCGGCCGGTCCGGGAGGAGTTCGTCGACTGGTACCACTCCCCGGAGAACAACCGGGCCCCGGGCAACACCTGTCTGAAGGCCTGCAGCCTGCTGAACCGCCCCGAGCGGGACTGGCGCGACGCCAGCCAGCTCGGCTCCAAGGGCTGCGGCGCGAACATGCGGGTGGCGCCGGCGGGGCTGGTGCCCGGCTGGACCGAGGAGGAGCGGGCCGGCGCGGCCCAGCTCCAGTCGGCCCTCACCCACGGCCACCCGACGGCGCTGGCCGCCTCCGACCTGACGGCCCGCGCGGTGTTCCTGCTGGCCCGGGGCACGGAGGTGACCGGCCTGGTCGGGCAGCTGCGCTCGTACGCCCTGGAGAACCGCACCCGCTACCACGAGCGCTGGCTCGGCGACCTCTGGACGCGCACGTCCTCGGACGCCTCGGCCGAGGCCTTCATGGCGCGCGGCTGGGACGAGTGCCTCGGGGTCCTGGACCGCCTGGCGGCGGCCCTGCGGGCGCCCTCCCCGGAAACGGACCCCTGCCTGACCACGGGCGACGGCTGGATTGCCGAAGAGGCCCTGGCCACGGCCCTGCAGTGCTTCCTGCTCTTCCCGCAGGAGCCGCTCCTGGCCCTGCGCCGCGCGGCCTGCACCCGCGGCGACTCCGACTCCATCGCCTGCCTGACCGGCGCCTTCGCGGGCGCCCACCTCGGCGCGGACGTCTGGCCCCGCGACTGGGAGGGCCGCATCGAGTACCGCGAGGAACTCCTCGCCTTCGGCGCCCTCTGGGACGCGTGATCCATGCTGGACGCACTGAGCACCGACCTGGCCCCCGCCGTCCTGACCTCCCACCACGCCCACCACTACCGGGGCTTCGCCAACACCCAGTGGCGTCTCTTCGGGAAGACGGACGAACTCAAGCCGCTGCTCTACACGTTCCGGGCGCTGCTCACGGGCATCCACCTGATGCGTTCGGCGCGGGTGGACGGGGAGCGGCTGGAGCGGGACTTCGAGGCCCTGCACGCCGTGCTGGAGGCCGCCCGGGGCGCTTCGGCCCTGCCGGAGCACGCGGGCGGCTTCGACGCGCTCGACGAGTTCGTCGTGCGGCGGCGGGTGGGTTAGGGCGCCGCCGGGGGGAGGGCCGAGGTGCGGCGGGTGCGGTGGAGGAAGTCCTCGACTCGGGGGAGGTCCGGGGTTTCGGGGAGGGGGGTCTTGGTGAGGGCGGACTCGGAGTCCGTCATCAGGCGGGTCATCCAGGCGTCGACCTCCTCCCAGGTGAGCTCGCCGCGGCGGACCGCGAGGAGGCGGTCGCGGTAGGGGCCCGCGTCGATCACCAGGTGGCCCGTGCGCAGCAGGTCGCGGCAGGACAGCAGCAGCCGCAGCAGGTGCATGGCGTGCTTCCAGCGCGGGGCGCCGTGGTTGCGGAGGTCCCCGAGGAGCTTGTCGCGCTGGGAGATCGCGTACCGGCTGAACGTGGTGTGGGCCTGGCGGGAGAGGAACGCCCCGCGGAGCGAGAGGAGTTCCTCGCCGACCGGCGTGAGGTGTTCCACGACGGGGGAGTGCAGGCACTCCAGGATGTTCGGGTTGGCTCGCAGGGCGAGCTCGCAGAAGCGTTCCAGCTCCCACGAGAACTCCTCGTCCCGCGGGCCGTCCACATGCGTCGGCGGCTTCCGGAAGCCCCAGAACAGCGGGGTCGGGGCGAGGTAGACACCGCGCCGGTCGGTGTCGCTCGCCTCCGTCGCCAGGCCGAACGCCCTCGAACCCATCACGCACGAGTAGATCGTGTGGTCCCTGACCAGGGTGAGTTCGAGCGGCTCGGGCATCGGCTTGTCGTTCATGCGCCGAGGCTAGGCGCGTGGGCCGCCCCTAGGCGAGCGAGATTTCGCCCGACGGGGAGACGGTGATCTTCTTCTCCGCCAGCGGCTGGGTGGCCGGGCCGTGGGCCACCGCTCCGTCGGCCACCTTGAACTTGCTGCCGTGGCACGGGCAGTCGATGGTGCCCGCCTCCACCTTGTTCACGATGCAGCCCTGGTGCGTGCAGACCGCGGTGAAGCAGCGGAAGGAGCCCGCCGTCGGCTGGGTGACGACCAGCTTCTCGTCCTTGAGGACCGTGCCGCCGCCGACGGGCACGTCCGCCGCCTTGACCAGGGCCTTCTTCCCGGTGCTCGGAGCCGAGGAGGCCGGCGCCGGCGCGGACGGCGCGCCGGACTCGGGGGTCTTCGGCGTGGGTGCGCTGCCGCCCTCGGCCGCCGGCTTCTTCTCGTCGGCACCGCCGCACGCGGTGAGCACACCGCCTGCCAGGGCGCTCGCGCCGACCGCAAGTACCGTGCGCCGGGCGGTGCGTGTGGGCTCGCTCATGAAAGTTCTCCTCGGGTTGGTGCCGTGCTGGCCAGAGGCATCCTGGCGCGTGACGGGTCTCAGTAAAACCTGCCACGCGTCCGATCAGCCCTCCGGCTCCCATGGGACGAGTCCGGCCGGGGAGCCGGGGGCTCGTACGACCTCCCACACGCGGACGACGGCGTCCCGGTTCAAAGGACCGTGGACGTGCGGGTAGAGGCCCCCCGATTCACCCTCGCGGCGGACCTCCGAGGTCAGGGCGAGTTCGTCGAGCTCCACGGCGAGCAGGGTCCCCCGTACGCCGGTGTAGTGGGAGGTGGCGATCGCCAGCGCGGTCTCCGGGTCGGCCGAACAGTGCACGAAACCCTCGGAGTCGAGGGAGGGCGGGGCGTAGGGGAGGGCGGGCGCCGCGGTCCAGTCGGCGAGGGGTACGAGGTGGAAGATCATGCCGATCGTTCTACCGCAGAGGCCGCGGGTCGCTGCGCCAAGTGGCAGACCCGCCCGGATTGGGTGACATTGTCGGTATCTCGAAGCCGGGTGGCCGCTTTCCGTGCGCCCCGGTCCCTCTTCGAAAGGCAGCACCATGGCGGGTAACGACCTCGGCTCCCTTCTCGGCGGCCTCCTCGGTGGCGGCAGCGGCGGACAGGGCGGCAGCGGTGGTGGCGGCAACATCCTCGGCGCGCTGCTCGGCGCGCTCATGGGGGGTGGCGGCGGCGCCCAGGCGGCCGGCGGCGCGGGGAACAACCCGCTGGGCGGGCTGATGGACATGCTGACCAAGTCGGGCCTGGTCGACCAGGCCCAGTCCTGGGTCGGCACCGGCGAGAACCAGCCGGTCAGCGGCGCCCAGATCGCCGAAGCCCTCCCGAACGACACGCTGGCCCAGGTCGCCGAGCAGGCCGGCATCAGCCCTGAAGCCGCCGCCGACCAGATCGCCCAGCAACTCCCGCAGGCCGTCGACAAGCTGAGCCCCTCGGGCTCGCTCCCGAGCGGTTCGCTCGAGGACATCATCAAGGCGCAGAACCTGTAAGCAGCCTTCAAC
>NZ_JBSGXB010000293.1:0-9593 GCF_053609185.1 Streptomyces sp. NPDC054956
ACGACCTGTTCTCGGTGCTGATGGGTGAGGACGTCGAAGCCCGGCGCTCCTTCATCCAGCGCAACGCCAAGGACGTTCGCTTCCTCGACATCTGACGCACCGGGGCCCGCGAGGCCCCCGCGGCCGGGGCCCTCCCGAGGGGCCCTGCCCGCGCAGCCCCTAGTCCTGCCAGTAGAACAGCAGGGTGTGGACGTCCAGCGGGTTGCGGCTGCCGAAGTAGTACACGTCGAGGCCGGTGACGCGGATCGAGCCGATTGTCTCGTCGATCCAGCGGAAGCCGGCCGATTCGAGGGCCTCGCGGGCGGCCGGGTCGTCTTCGTCGTCGGTGGCGAACCGGCCCAGGGTGCTGATGTGCACCTCGCCGTCGCTCTCGCCGTAGCGGATCACGTGGTACGTACCGTCCCCCTGCTGGTTGACCTCCCCGCAGGAGACCGGCGCCTTCGGCGCGAGCCCCGCGGCGGTGAGCGCGGCCGTGGCCCGCAGCAGTTGCTCGGCCGGGTCCGGGCCCGGGGACGGCTCGGTGCACAGGGCCTCGATCCGCCACCGCGGATCGCTCCGTTCCGCGCATCCGGGCCCGTACTCCCGGACGATCGCCGCGCGCAGTTCCCCGTCCAGGCCGGCCACCTCGACGCGGGGCCGCCCCAGCGCCTCGTACGCCCTGCGGGTCTCGGCGGTGTCACCGGTCAGGCCGTGCAGCGCGTACAGGGCCCACAGTTTCGCTTCCACGGTCGGCGCCCCGGCGAGGTAGCCGCGCAGCCGTTCGGGGTCGGTCAGGAGCGCCTGGGCGCGGTGCGCGACGCCCCGGTCGGGGTCGGTGAGCGCGTCGGTGACGTCCTCGCCGGCGAGCCCGCGCAGGCGCACCCCGATGGCGCGGTCTTCGGGCCGGGCCCCGTCGAGTTCGGCCAGTACCGCCTCGACCCCGTGCCGGGCGGCCAGCGCGTCCAGCCCGGCCTCGCCGGTCTCCCGCTCGCGACGCCACTGACTGAAGGCGAGCGTCGCCAAGGCGCCCACCGCCGTACGGTCGCCGAGCGCGGCCCGGGTCTTCAGGACCGCCTCCGGCACGCCGTACGAGCCCTCCCGGATCCGGTCCTCGTGCCGCAGCCAGGGGAGCAGTTCCGGCCGGTCCGCGAGGAGGTCCAGCAGGGCGATGCGCACCTCGGCCACGTCGCCCGCGTCCCGCACGCACTCGATCAGTTCGGCCACGCGTTGCCGCGGCACCCGGCCGGCCAGCGCCTGCGCGCAGGCCCTGCGGCGCCACCACGGCTGCGCCGTGTCGGCCACGTATCGCGCGAGGCTGTCCGCGTCGTGGCCGCGGAGTCCCTCGGTGTCGGTCCGCCCGGCTTCCGGGGTCAGCGTCTCGATCGTCTTCGGCATCCCGGGATGGTACGCGCCGGAGCCGGGCGGTCTCCGCTCGATATCCGCACCGGGACCTCGCCTCCGCCCGTCTCCGCGAGGGGTTGTTTTGGGCCATTGCCACGAGGCTGGCTACGCTGCTGCCCAGGAGGCGATCATGGGTATTGAGCTCGAACTGCATTCCGAGCGACCGAGGCGGCACAACCGGAAGAAGTCCGAGACGACGCTTCTTCGAAGCTCGTACGAACACGGCGATGCGTTGGCTCAGGTGCTGGCCACGCTGAAGGCCAACGGCCCGGGCAAGCTCTGGTGGGTGGACCCGTACGGCGACACGATGTTCAACGAGCAGGAGGCGGAAGCCGCGCTCCAGGAGATCGCCGGTCTGTTGGAGAAGTGCACGTACGAGACGCAGACGGACGCCGTGCGCGATCTCGATGCGATGCTGAAGGCCTGTGCCGCGACGCAGGGCAGCTACCTCTGGTTCATCGGGGACTGAGTCCCGTCCGCCGGGTCACGTGACCCGGCGGGCCGGTCGGTCCGCGGCGGCCCCGGTCCCTGCAGCGGACGGAGACTCGGAGTCGGACGCAGCCTCCGGCAGCGCCGGATGGTCGGTCGGGTAGAGCCCGGCCGCGAAGCCGTACACCACATCGCCCCCGCGGGGCAGCCGCGCGTAGTCGTTGGCGAGCTCCAGGACCCGCGCCCAGAACTCCTGGGCCTGCTCCCGCGGGATCCGCACGTGCCGCACGATCGACGAGAGCTGATCCGCCTCGTGCGCGGGCGCCGACTCGGCCGCCGCCGTGGCGAGATCGTTGTTGCAGTACGGCGCGGAGCCCCCGCCGGCCGGGCCGACCGTGCCCACGCGGAAGATGCGCGCGGTGCGGCCGTAGGAGCGCTCGTCGATGGCCCGCACCCGGCGGATCCGCACGACCTTCAGCAGCCGGGCATCGACCAGGGCGCTCACGTGGTGCGCGACCGTGCTCTTCGGCCGGCCGAGTGCGGCGGCCAGTTCGCTCACCGTCGCGGCGCGTTCGAGGAGCAGTTCGAGGATGGCGTTGCGCAGTGGGTTGGCCAGCGCGCGGAGCTGGGCCGGGGCCGTCACCTCCGTGATGTCGGAGAGCTCGTAGTCGGGGATGCTGGGATTGTTCGACACTCTTCGATTATTCTGGAGTTCCGGATCATTCGCTACCCATGAGCAAGGGGCTGGGGCATGGCAGAGGTCGTACTGTTCCATCACGTGCAGGGGCTGACGCCCGGAGTCGCCGCTTTCGCCGACGAACTCCGCGCGGCCGGCCACACCGTCCACACCCCCGACCTCTTCGACGGGCGCACCTTCGGCTCCCTCGAAGAGGGCATGGGCTACGTCGAGCAGGTCGGCTTCGGCGAGATCACCGAGCGCGGCGTCCGCGCGGCCGAACTCCTGCCGCGGGAAGTCGTGTACGCCGGCTTCTCGCTCGGCGTGCTGCCCGCCCAGAAGCTGGCGCAGACGCGAGCGGGCGCGCGGGGCGCGCTCCTGTTCCATGCCTGCATCCCCGTGTCGGAGTTCGGTGCGGAATGGCCCGACCGGGTGCCGGTGCAGGTGCACGCGAAGGAGGCCGATCCGTTCTTCGCCGAGGACGTCGACGCCGCCCGCGCGCTCGTCTCCGATCGCGCCGATGCGGAGCTGTTCCTGTATCCCGGGGACCAGCACCTGTTCGCGGACAGTTCGCTGCCCTCCCACGACCCGGATGCCGCCAAACTCCTGACCCATCGGGCGATCGAGTTCCTCGGCACGCGCTAGTGCCGGTTCTCGGCGGGTCGTGGTCGAGGCGGGTCATGGTCGAGGACGGCCGCACAGGGCTTGCGATGATCACTCCATGGTGGACAAAAACGATCAGCTGACACCGGTCGCGTTCGGCAGCTCCGGGGCGACGGAATCGGCTCGTGCGGATGCCCTACGGCTGCTCGCGGACGAGCCCGCTCTGCACGTGGACTGGATCGTGGGGCTCGCCACGAACCACTCGGCCCCGGACTCCGTGGTGCGACGCGTGTTCACGATGGATCCGCCGCCCGAGGCCTGGCGTCTGCTCGGGACGCGCGAGCTGTCGCCGGTCGCGGCGCGGACCGCCCTCGCACACCCCGACCCGGACATCCGCGAGATCATGACCGGCAATCCCTACCTGCCCGCGGAGATCCACGGGGCTCTGGCCGAGGACGCGCACCCGAAGGTGCAACGCCGCATGCTCGCGATCGCGCAGTCGTTCGACGCCGAGCTGCCGGTCGACGTGATCGTGCGAGTGGCGACCAGTCGATACTCCGGACCGAGGAGCATGGCCGCCGGGCTCAGGGGTCTGCCGGAGGCGAACCTCCTCGCGCTCACCGGGGATCGCGACCCCCGCGTCCGGGCCGCGGCCGTCGGATCCCGGGGCTGGCCCGGACTGCCCGCGCAGGTCCGGGCGGCTGCCGGGACCGACCCCGATCCCCTGGTGCGCGCGGCGTTCGTACACGCCACCCGGGTCGAGCCGCCCCTGCCGACGACGGTCAGCGAGTTCCTCGCCGAAACGGACGAGGACCGCCGCTTCGCAGCCGTCTCCGCCGGACCCGTCGAAGCGGCGCCGGCAGCGTTCTTCGTCAGCCACGAGGACCGTTCGATACGCCAGTGGGCCGCCAGGAACCCGCACCTGCCCACATCCCTCGCCCTGACACTGACCGCCGACCCCGATCCCTCCGTACGGCTCGCCCTGTCCACGCGCGCGGACTTGACCGAAGAGCAGCGGGCGGCGATCGACTACACCGCCCCGCAACAGCGCTACCCGATTGCCACCTGGGTCGGGGAACACTTCGACGACCCCGACGCACTGCGGGAGATCGCGGCCTCCCGTCACGCCGTGCTCCGCCGGAGCGTGACGTGTGCGCCGGAACTGCCCGCCGATGTGATCGAGCGGCTGGCAACCGACGAGGACCACTACGTCAGGGCGATGCTGTGCGAGAACGACCACGCCCCGCACGAACTCCTCCTCGAGATGCTCCCCGACTCCGAGCAGTGGGTCCTGCTGACGTCCCGCGGCAACTTCGCCCGGCCCGGCCTCGCCCGGTTCGCGGACGACCCGAACCACCGCCTGAGGTACGCGTCCCTGCGCGACCCGCACATCGAGCCGGAGCTCGTCGAGCGCCTCTCCCACGACCCGAGCGACCTGGTCCGGCACCACGCGGCGTCCCACCCGTCGCTGCCGCTCTCCCGCCTCGTCGAACTCCTCGGTGTGACCGGGCAGGACATGGCGCGAACGGCTGCCCGCAACCCCTCGCTCCCCCACGACCTCATGCACCGGCTCCTCGACGTCGCCGGCGTCGAACGCTGAGCGGGACCACGGTCCACGTCGACGCGGCCGGCCGGCCCGTCGCGGAACTCGCCGAACTGCTGCGCCGCAACGCCGTGTTCCGTGCCCGACCCAGGACCGCGGCTCGAGCTCAGTGCTTCTCCGACGCGTCCGCGGCCTTCGCCGCGATCTCGTCCAGGACGGCCTTCGGTTCCGTGCCGGGTGCCACCGCGCGCCCGATGTTGCGCTTGATGGTGTCGCTGACCGTCACCCAGGAGGGTTCGTTCACCGGGTAGAGCCGGGCGGTGCGCAGGGCGTTCAGGAAATCCTGGTCGGTCTGGCTGAGGCCGCCGCCGGCCGGGGTGCGCGCGGCGGAGGCGGTGGACGGCAGCAGGTGGTAACGGCCGGCGAAGTCCGAGAGGTTGTCGTCCTGGTAGACGAAGTCCAGGAACTTGCCGATCTCGGCCCGGTGCCCGTTCTCCTTGAACGCCATCATCCAGTCGGCCACGCCCACGGTCGGCGGTCTCTCCCCGGAGCCGAGGGTGTCCGAGACCGGCATGGCCACGGTGCCGACCCCGATGCCGTTGGCGCGCGCCTCGTGGTAGAGCGAGGGGTAGCCGTTGAGCATGCCGACCTCGCCGCGCAGGAAGGCGGCGAAGGCGTCGGCGCGGTTGAGCTCGGCCGGCGGGACGGGGCCGGTGAGCCCCGCGCCGACCAGGTTCGCCTTGACCCAGTTCCAGGTCTGGACGTTCCGCTCCGAGGCCAGGCTGTAGTTGCCGCTGCTGTCGGCGTAGCCGCCGCCGTTGCTCAGTTCCCAGATCATCGCCTCGGCGTGCGCCTCCTCCGGGCCCAGGGGCAGGGCGTACGGAAACTTCACGCCCTTGTCCTTGAGTGCTTTGGCGGCGGCCTTGAGGTCGTTCCAGGTCCGGGGAGTCTTGACGCCGGCCTTTTCGAAGAGGGCCTCGTTGTAGAAGAGCAGACGGCTGCTCGCCACGAAGGGCAGGCCGTAGAGCGTGCCGCGGACGGATCCGGCTTCGGCGAGGGGCTGGAGGAAATTCGCCTCGGTACTGACGGACAAGAGCTCCTCCGCGGAATAGAGCCTGCCCTGCGCCGCGAAATCCGAGTAGGAGCCCATGAGGGCCATGTCCGGCGCCTTGCCGGCCTTGACCATGCGGGAAACCTCACGGTCGATGTCGGCCCACGGCAGGAGCTCCACCTTGACCTTGATGTCCGGGTTGGCGGCGGTGAAATCCGCCGTCACCTTGTTCCAGAAGACCTTGGAACTCGTGGCCGGGGTGTCACCGTACTCGGCGGCCACCAGACGGAGCGTGCCCTCGCCACCTGCGGCGTCTTCGGAACTTCCGCATCCGGAGACCGTCACCAACAGGCCGATCGCAACCGCGGTGGCGATCGTGCCGAGAATCCTTCGTCGCACGGGTCTGTTCCCCTGATTTCGCTCGGACTTCGCTTGGATCTCACAACTGCGCATGCCACAGCGGGCCGGGATGCCCCATGGCCTGTCGGCCGGAATCATCTCCTGACGTTGGCGCTTTTGATTCCGCTGGAGACCCATGTGTGGCCGATAATCCAACCGGGGGTTTTCCTCTTGGTGCTTTCCGACATGGAATGGGCAATCCGGACGCGCGTAGACCTCGTCCGACCCGACGCCGCCCTGCTCCATGTCGGCAATGACGCGGGCTGCAGCGGGCTACAGCAAAATGCTCCAGGCCTCCTTCGAAGGCCTGGAGCAGGGCGTCACCGACGGCTCACCGAGCGCCGGTGCCGCTTCCGGGTCCCGCGGGGCAGACCACGGGACCCGGACGGGAGTCAGGCGCGGCAGCGCAGCATCTCCAGCGGGGGGTTGGCGGCGAGGTCCGCCCAGTGGTCCGCGCCGAACTCGCGCAGGCCGGCCTCCGACACCTCCACCGGGACCCAGGTGAGGTCGGTGAACCCGGCCGCCTTCAGGCAGGACTCGTAGACGTCGCGGCGCGGCCGGTTGGCGACGAACGAGACCGGCTGGTCGAGCAGCGCCGTGGTCCTGACCTGCGGGCCGGTCTCGACCTCGTCGCCGGTGAGCACGCTGCGGAAGCCGTACTTCTCCGGCTGCGGCCCGTCGAAGCTGAAGTCGGGCGACTGGTTGAGCAGGTAGAAGTCAGCGCCCGGCTTCAGGCTCCGGTGCACGTTGCGGCACATCCGCTCCGTGGTGGCGATGTCCGGCGCGTAGTTGAGCAGCTGCACCGCGAGGCCGATGTCGAAGGGCTCCTCGAACGACCGCAGTTCGGAGGCGTCGCCCACCTCGTACCGAATGCCGAGCGGGTTGGCCTCCTCCAACTGCTGTGCCACGGCGACCATTTCACCGGAGATGTCGATGCCGAGGACGTCCGTGGCGCCGCGCCGCTTGAACTCCCGGCTGTAGAAGCCGGTTCCGGAGGCCAGGTCGAGGACCGACTTTCCGCTCACGTCCCCGACCAACGCCAGGAAGCTGGGTACCACCGCGTACTGTTCCAACGGCAGGGCCTTGAACCCCTCGTAGGCCTCGCCGATCTCGTCGTACTGCTGCTGCGCACTCATCGTGATCTCTCCCCGTTGCGTTCCGCGTTGCAATGGGCCGCGGCGGCCCCGCGATGGGGGCACGTACCGGCCGCGGCCACTGCCTGGCAGTCTCCACCAAACTGGTGGACCGTCAGCCTTGGCGGAAACCACGAAAATCCAGACACCGCCCCGGCCTCCCGCACAGTCCCGCAGGCCGAGCCGAGCCGAGCCGAAGATGATGCCCGTCTGGTACATGGACAGGAAGAGCGTCGGCCGGTCGGGCCGCGTGCCGGGCCGGTGGCGCGGGAGGTCGCGCCGTCGGCCCGGCGGGGGTCAGCGGTTCTGGTAGTCCTGGCGGAGGGCTTCCAGGATGTGGGCGGCTTCGGGGAGGTTGGCCCGGTGGCAGCGGGTCGCGGCTGTCGTGAGGCGGGTGACGGCCTGCTGGAAGAGGGCCAGGCCGTTGCCCTCGATCAGGGCGGCGATCCGGACCGCTTCGGCGCGGGGAACCTCGCCGGGTTCGCCGCCCTCCTCGTGGGAGGCGATGGCGGCCTCGGCCTCGGCCAGGGCCTCCTCGAAGCGTTCGGCCTCCGCGAGGACGCGGGCGCGGCTGTAGTGCACGTTGCCGCGCTCGTACCAGGGGGCGAAGTCCTCCGTGTCCTGCGGGACCGCGGCGCGAACCGCGTCGGCCCGCGCGAGGTGCTCCAGGGCCGCGTCCAGGCCTTCGGCCTCCCGGGACGCCATCGTGAGGCGTGCGAACTCGCACATCATGTGGATGATCAGCGACGGGTTCGGTGCCTCGGCGTGCGAGGCGACGGCGCGCTCGTACGCCGTGGCCGCCGCGTCCCACCGGTCGGCCATCGCCAGCGTCGTGGCGGCCTCCCCCGCCACCAGGGTGTGGACCTGGCGGTCCTCCTCCCACGCGGCGACGGTGTCCGCCAGCCGCAGGAACTCCTCGGCCGCGGGCAGGAACTCACCGAGCCCCCGCAGCCCGCGCGCCAGGGACAGCCGGGCCTGGGCCAGTGGCCGGTCCTCGCCCGACGCCCCGGCCTCGTCCGCCAGGACGGATTCCAGGACGGCCACCGCATCGGCCTGCCGGCCGCCGCGCGCCAGGACGTCGGCGAGCTGGATGCGCACGTCGGTGGCGTCCTCGTGGCTCCCGTCCTGGTCGAACAGCGCGGCCGCCTCCGAGAGGTGGCGTACGGCCCCGTTGAAGTCCCCGGCGTGCGAGGCCGCGTGCCCGAGCAGGGAGTACGTCGGGGCCACCGCGAAGTCCGTGTCGTCGTACCGGGCCGCGTCGGCGAGCGCCCGGTGCAGGAGCTCCGTCGCCTCCTCCGGATCACCGTTGGCGAGCACGAGCTGCGCGAGCAGCGCGCGCGGGCGCGAACCGCGCCAGGGCCGCGTGGAGGCGTCCAGGGCGGCGATCGCGGCGCGCAGTCCTTCCTCGGCGCGCGGCGTGTCACCTCCGCGGCCGGCCAGGTCCGCGGCGAGCACCAGCGCGTTGGCCGTCTGGTGGGGTGCGGACAGCCGCTCCGCCTCGTCCCGCAGCGTCCGGGCCCGCTCCTCGAACCGGTCCGCCACGGGCCCCGTGGCCTCCGGCAGGTGCCGCAGCGCCTCCTGGTAGGCGGCGAAGGTGGCGGAGTAGTGCACGCCGAGGTACTCCTGCTCCTGCTCCGCCGTCAGCGGGGCCACGGCCGCGAGGCTCTCCGCCTCAGCCAGGATGGCGTCGAGGCCTTCGCGGATCGACTCCCGGTCCGCTCCGTCGGAGCTGCTCAGCCAGGCCAGGGAACGGGCTCGTACGGACAGCAGCTGCCACGGCATCCCCAGGCCCTCGTACAGCTCGGCCGCGCGCTTCAGCTCCGCGGCACCCTCACCGTCGAGGTCGTCCTTGGCGAGCCGGTACCCGCGCTCCTCGGCGAGCTCCGCCTCCAGCAGCTCCCGCGGACCGAGCTCGTCGTCGTACGTGGCGCTGCCGTCGGCCAGGCGCTCCTCGATGCGGGCCCAGAGCCGGTTCTCCCCCGGGTGCCCCGCGGCCGACAGGCGGCGGGCCTCGCGGACGAGCGAGGCGAAGTCCTGGGAGACGTCCGCTCCGGCGGCGGGCGTCACGGCGACGGCAGCCGCCGCGGCGACGGCGGCGGGACGGGTGACCGGCGTACGCAGACCGAGCGGCAGCGGCTCGTCGAGGAGCGGGCGCTGCGCGAGGCGGGTGCGGAACAGGTCCCCGACCGTGGTGGTGGCATTGCGCGCGTCGAAGGCCGCGGTGAGCCGGCCGGCCTCGGACCGGACGTGGGCGAGGAGCGCGCCGGCGGTCCAGTCGCGTCCCGGGGGCCCGGCGACGGCGGTGTCGGCGTGCCCGTCCTCGACGAGGCGGGCGAGCAGCACCCCGGCGCCGGTGAGGAAGCCCAGATGGGCCAGGGG
>NZ_JBSGXB010000294.1:0-9427 GCF_053609185.1 Streptomyces sp. NPDC054956
CGGCGCCCACCGAAGGTGTGTGTCGGGTCAGATCAGCAGGTGGGGATGCGGTTCAGGTTCTCGGCGTAGCGCGCGGCGATCCAGCCGCGGCCGTCGGCGAGCTTGTACCAGAGGGAGTTGCCGTCCACCTCGGTGCCGTTGGTCTTGCACTGCACCAGGACCTCGCCGCCGTGCTTGATCACGCCGTTCTTCTCGTACCGCGTGCCCGGGCCGGTCCGGATGTGCAGCTTGTCGCTGACGATCCGGGCCTTCGGCTTGCCGCCCTTGCCATGGTCCTTGCCGTGGTCCTTGCCGTGATCTTTTCCGTGGTCCTTGCCGCACTTGCATGCGCCCGGCTTGCCCCGATCGCCCTTCGGGCCGCGCTCGCCCTTCTCGCCGCGGTCGCCCTTCGGGCCCGTCGGTCCGGTGGGACCGGGCTTGCCCTTGTGACCGGTGTGGCCGCGGTCGCCCTTGTCGCCCTTCTCGCCGCGGTCACCCTTCTCGCCGCGGTCGCCCTTGTCGCCCTTGTCGCCCTTCGGGCCTCCGCCCGGGCCGGTGTCGCCCTTCGGGCCCTCGGGGCCGCGGGGACCCTCCGGTCCCACGGGGCCCGGACGGCCGGTGTCACCGGTGTCGCCCTTCGGTCCCGCCGGGCCGGTGTCGCCCTTCGGCCCTCCGGCCGGTCCCGTGTCGCCCTTCGGGCCGGGGGCTCCGGTGTCGCCCTTGTCGCCCTTCGGTCCTCCGGCAGGGCCGGTGTCGCCCTTCGGGCCGGTGTCCCCCTTGTCCCCCTTCTTGCCGGGGTGACCCTTCGGGCCCTTCTCCCCCTTGTCGCCCTTCGGGCCGGTGTCGCCGCGGTCTCCCCTCTCGCCGCGTTCCCCTCGTTCCCCTCGTTCGCCGCGCTCCCCCTTGTCGCCCTTGTCGCCCTTGTCCCCCTTGGGGCCGGGGCGGCCCGGCTTGCCGTGGTGGCCGGGCTTCCCGTCGTGGCCGTCGTGACCGTCGTGACCGTCGTCGCCCTTGGGGCCCGTCACGGGGGTGGAGACCGCGTACAGGCCGGGCGAGTCACTGCCGTCGGCCCACTCGCCGCCGTCGAGCGTGGTGCCTTCCGGTGCGTCCGCGTCCACTCGTACGAGTACGCCCAGCCGGGTGTCGCTCCGCGCCGGGAAGGAGAAGCCCGCGCGGGTCCCGGCTTCGCAGGTCATCTGGCGCGCGTCGCTGGAACGCGTACAGGGAGCGGCGGCGCGGTCGTTGTTCCAGTAGAACTCGGCCTCGGGGAACGTGGTCCGCTCCGGAGCGGTGATCCGGAAGGTGCCGCGCTGTGCCCCTTCGGCGCCGGCGTTGGCGACGATCACGACGCGGCCGGTCCTGCCGGCGGCGATCGAGGGGACGTACGGCTGGGAGAAGCGGATGTGCGGCGAGTCGTCGGCGAAGGCGGGCGCGACCGGGAGCAGGCAGGTCGCGGTGACGGCCGCGACGACCAGAGCCGCGGACGTGCAGCGGGAAGCAGACAAGGGTGTTTCCTCCGCAAAGGAAGACGGCGGAACCGGCACATGACCGCCGAATGCGGTCCACCGGTGGACAAGACGCCCTCGGTCAGTTAAAAGCTGATGATGCGACCCTGCTGTGTACGACGCGTTACCGGTCACTCGGCAGCCGTGTGAATCACCCGTTCCGCGCGCATCAGGACGTACGCCGCCTCGCGCGCCCGCAGCGCCGGCCCCGGGCCGGGCTCCAGGGCCGCCACCACCGTCGCGCCCTCGACCAGGAGCAGCAGCTGCTCCGCCAGGCCCTCCCGGCCCGGGCCGGCGACCTCGGTCAACAGGGCCCGTAGCTCCGCCTTGTGCCGGCGCACCACGTCCAGCACGCCCTCCGGGCCCGCGCCCAGTTCCCCGTACGCGTTCAGGAACGCGCACCCCCGGAAGCCGGGTTCCGAGAACCACCGCGCGAGCCAGTCGAAGGCCGCCCCGACGGGTTCCGCGCTGCCGGTCACGGCCTCGCGCAGGCCGCTCATCCAGCGCCGGTCGCGGCGTTCCAGGTACGCGGTGACCAGGGACTCCTTGGCCGGGTAGAGGCGGTAGAGCCGCTTGAGCGCGACGCCGGACTCCGCGCGGATGCGATCCATGCCGACGGCCTGGATGCCCTCGGCGTAGAACAGCGCCTCCGCGGTGTCCAGCAGACGGACGCGGGCCTCTTCGTCGTTCATCGGGGCAGCGGGCATACGGGCAGCGTAGACCAGAATCGCTTGCGTTGAGAACGAGCGTTCTCTAGGGTGAGGCGTGTGAGAACGATCGTTCTCCGCCTGTTGTCGAGTCGAGAGGTGCGTCGGCCGTGACCACTCCCACCACTCCCGCTACTCCTGCCGCTCCCGCTTCCGCCGCCGTGCGGCCGCCCCTGCCGCCCTTCACCGAGGAGACCGCGCGCGCCAAGGTCCAGGCCGCGGAGGACGCCTGGAACAGCCGTGACCCCGAGCGCGTCGCCCTCGCCTACACCGAGGACTCCTCCTGGCGGAACCGCGACCGCTTCCTCACCGGCCGCGCCGAGATCCGCGCCTTCCTCGCCGACAAGTGGGAGCGCGAGCTGGAGTACCGGCTGCGCAAGGAGCTGTGGGCCTATACCGACAACCGGATCTCCGTGCGCTTCGAGTACGAGTGGCACGACGCGCAGGGCCAGTGGTGGCGCAGCCACGGCAACGAGCAGTGGGAGTTCGACGCCGCCGGCCTGATGCGCCGCCGCGAGGCCAGCATCAACGACATCCCGATCGAGGAGGCCGACCGCCGGCTCTAGGCCGTCGACCACCCCTTCTCTGGTTACCGTCAGTAACTCCCTTCCCGAGTGGCGGAGATATGCTGGTGGGGATCCTTGAGGAGGCAACGTGACCGAGCGCAAGCCGCCTGGTGTCAGCTTCGAATCCTTCGTGGACCGGCAGATCAGACAGGCCGCGGAGCGCGGCGAGTTCGAGGAACTGCCCGGCTTCGGCAAGCCGCTGGCCTCGCTCGACGCCCCGTACGACGAGCTGTGGTGGATCAAGGGCAAGCTCCACGGCGAGGGCTTCGCGGTCCTCCCGCCGGCCCTCGCGCTCCGCAAGGAGGCGGAGGACGCGCGGGAGGCGGTCCGCGGCGCCCGCACCGAGCGCCAGGTCCGGGGCATCCTGGCGGAGATCAACGACAAGATCCGAGCCGCCCTGCGCAGGCCGCCGCCCGGCCCGCCGCTGAACCTCGCCGAGTTCGACGTCGAAGAGGTCCTCGCGCAGTGGCGCGAGTCCCGCTAGATCGTGGAGCGGGTGGCCTGCCCACCCGAAGGGGAGGGCTCAGAGGCCGGAGCCTCCGGTCGCGTCGATCACCTTGCCCGTGACCCAGCGCGCGTCGTCCGAGGCGAGGAATGCCACGACATCGGCCACGTCCTCGGGTCGGCCGACCCGGCCCAGCGCGGCCAGGGAAGCCGCGTGGGCCTCGGCCTCCGGGTTGCCGCGCAGCCAGTCCGCGTTGACGTCCGTGTCGATGATCCCGGGGGCGACCGAGTTGGCCGTGATGCCCCGGGGGCCGAGCGCCTTGGCGAGGTTGAGGGTGAAGTTGTCCAGGGCGCTCTTGGTGGCGCCGTAGGCGATGGCGTCCGGCATGGCGAGGTGGGCCGCGCCGCTGGAGACGTTGATGATCCGGCCCGCGTCACGGAGTCGCTTCAACCCCTCCTGCACGATGAAGAACGGTGCCCGCACGTTCACCGCGAAGACCTCGTCGAAGCCCTCCTCGGTCAATGACTCCAGATCCGCACTCCGCCCGATCCCGGCGTTGTTGACGATGATGTCGACGGCCGGCTCGGGTGCGTGGTCGGGAATCCGGGCGTCGAAGGCCGACCACAAGGCGGCGGCGTCTCCGCGCCGGCCCAGCTCCGCCCGGAGGGCGAAGGCCCGGCCGCCGTCCTCCCGGATGCGCTCCACGACCTCGTGCGCCGCGCCCTCGTCGCGGGCGTAGGTCAGCGCGACGACGGCACCGTCCCGGGCGAGGCGCTCGGCGACGGCCCGCCCGATGCCCCTGCTGCCGCCGGTGACCAGCGCGATACGTCCTTCAAGTCGGTGGGAACCCATGGCGGTTGGCCGCCTTTCGTTTGTTGAGTGATCGACCAAGAAATAAGCTAACACGATTTCTTGGTCGAGCACTCTAAAATGTGGGGCATGGCTGAGACCCCCAAGCGCGGCCGCCCGCGCACCTTCGACCGCACGGCGGCGCTGACCGCGGCCACCCGCCTGTTCTGGGAGCGCGGCTACGAAGGCGTGTCCATCGGCGAGCTGACCGAGGCGATGGGCATCCGCTCGGGGAGCCTGTACGCGGCCTTCGGGGACAAGAAGTCCCTGTTCGAAGAAGTGGTCGACACCTACGGCCGGTCACCCGTCGGCAGCTTCGCGGGCGTGGCGCTCGCCGAGGAACCCACCGCGTACGGGGCGTTCGCACGCATCCTCCGGGAGGCCGCGGTCATCTACCCGGGCCCCGAACACCCCGCCGGCTGCCTGGTCATCAGCGCCGCGACCAACGTCACCCCGCAGGACGCGCAGGTCCGGGCGTTCCTCCGCGATCTGCGCAACACGAACGTGGACGGGTTCGAGTCACGGCTGCGCGAGGCACAGCGGGCGGGGGAGCTGCCCGCCGAGGCCGACACCCGGGCCTTGGCCGACTACTTCGCCACGGTTCTCCAGGGGCTCTCGCAGCGTGCCCAGGACGGGGCGACCGCCGCCCAGCTGACCGCGGCCGTCGACCTGGCACTGTCCGCCTGGCCGACGGCGCAGCCCTGATCGGTTCCCCCGACCCCGCCGGACGGGAACGCTGCCCTCGGGGGAAGACGCCCTCCGTGCCGGACGCACTCCTCGGCGGATGGCCTCGGCGGGCGGCCTCAGCGGGTGGTCCAGCCGCCGTCGAGGACGAGGTTGGCGCCCGTCATGTTGGAGGACATGTCCGAGGCCAGGAACAGGGCCGCGGCGGCGACCTCGTCCGGTCGGCCCAGCCGGCCGAGCAGGGTGCGCGACTCGAAGTCCTCGCGCATGGCCCGCGGGTCCGGGGAGGAGAGGAAGACGTCCTCCAGCAGCTGGGTGGAAATCGGCCCCGGGCACAGGGCGTTGACCCTGATTCCGGCCTTCGCGTGGTCGATCGCCGTCGCCTTCGTCAGCTGGATGACCCCGCCCTTGGAGGCGCAGTACGCCGCCACCCCCGCGTCCCCGACCACGCCCAGCTCCGAGGCCAGGTTGACGATGACCCCGCCGCCCCGCGCGGCCATCGCCGGGATGCCGTGCTTGGAGCAGAGGAACACCCCGCGCATGTTCACCGACATCAGCCGGTCCCATTCCTCGACGGTGGTGTCGAGGACCGTCTTCGCGAACTCGATCCCGGCGTTGTTGACCAGGACGTCCAACCCGCCGTGTTCCGTGACGGTGCGGTCGATCAGGGCCGCGACCGAGGACTCCTCGCTCACGTCGGCGTGGACGTAGGTCGCACCGAGCTCGGCGGCTTCCTCCCTCGCGTCCAGGACGTCCGCCATGACCACGCTCGCCCCCTCCTTCGCGAAGCGCTCCGCGATGGCGAGCCCGAGCCCCCGCTTGGCCCCCGTGACGATGGCGGTCTTTCCGGCGAGCAGCATGTCGGCCTCCTGAGCGATTCCGTCCCCGCCCCACCCGCCCCGCATGTCTGCGCGGCGCGGCCGGCCGGGCCTGTCCTGCCCCCCATCGTTGCGTCCCTCGAAGGCCCGGCCGCCGGGCCGAGGTCCCGGGAAGTCCGGTCATTGGTCCCCGGCAGCCGGCCCGCCCGCCCGTCGGCCCGCCCGCCGGCCGGGGGAGCGGGTCATCTCCTCGGCGCCACCAGTGCGGTCAGGGCCTCGGTGACCAGGTCCGCCTGATGGGTGGCGCCGCGGAGGTTCGGGTGGAGGACGGTGCAGGCCTCGCCCTTCGCCGGGATGGACCGGCAGAGCTCGGAGGGCGGATCGCTCTGGGCGCCGGACCCGGTCAGGCTGTCCTTGATCCCGTACATCCAGCGCCGCTCGCCCGTCGCGCAGACCCCGTGGCCGGTGCTGGAGGTGTACGTGTCCACGTACACCGCGCCGCTCCGCCCGGCCTGTTCCCGCAGGAGGTTGTTGAGCCGGCGCTCCAGGCCGTCGAGCCAGGGCATGTCGCCCTTGGTCACGGTGCCGAGCTGGTGCCAGGAGCCCCAGTCGCAGCCGGCGGCCTCGTCCACGACGGCCGGATATCCGACGACTGCGACCTTGGCGTGCGGCGCGCGCCTGCGGATCTCCTTCAACAGGCCGGAGAAATCGGCTTCCAGGGCGGTGAAGCGGGCATCGAGCCGGGAGGCGGCCTCGCCGCGCGCGTAGTGGTCGGTGCACGGGGTCCCCGTCCCGAAGGAGGCCAGTCCCCGCTTCACGCAGGTCTCGACGATGTCGGCGAAGCCCACGGAGTTGCCGCCCGCGCCGACCGTGACGAGATCGGTGCTCGCCGAAACGGCCCCGACCTGCGCGGGTTTGGCGGCCCAACCACCTGGTGGCGGCACGGACGGTGGCCCCTTCAGCTCGGACTGCGACCCCAGCAGCCCGGCTCTGACCTCGGCGGCGGAGCAGGTCACATCGGTGAGCCTCAACTTCAGCCGCCGCGCGGCCTGGTGCGGATAGTCCTGCTCGGAGCGACCGCACCCGTCGGCGTTCCACGGGCGCACGAAGGAGCCGGCGCTGTAGGAGTCCCCGAGGGCGACGTAGGAGAGGGGAGGGGGAGCGGACACGGGCGCCTGCGGCGCGAGGGCCTGCGGTGCGAGGGCCTGCGGCGCGAGGGCGGTGGTGAGGAACGCGGCCGTGGCGGTCGCGGCGGCGGTGAGGGCGAGACGGATCATGGCGGTGCCTTCGGTACGGGCGCCGCAGCCACTCCGCAGCGCACATCACCAAAAGTAGCGGATCCGATTACGGAGAGTAATGATCCTGGGCTCGGTTCGCCGGATCGAGTGAATGCCCTGGTTCTGGAGTCCCGCCCTTCGTCAAGCCTGCACCCGTCGGCGGGCGTTGAGCTCGGCCGCCGCCCCGGTCGCCGCCGTCGCCCCGGCTGCCGCCGCCGCCCCGGTCGCCACGCCAGCCGCCACCCCGCCTAGCCCTGCTGGTGTGCCTGCGTGATCAGATCCGTCGCGACCTCGAGCGCGGCCTGGCGCGTCTCCTCCGGGTCGCCCTCTACGTGCTGGAGGAACATCATTCCCGCGTGCAGGGTGAACAGGGCGCTCACGCAGCGGACTTGGTCCGCCAGCGGGGCGTCCTCCTGGCCCGTGCGGAGCAGCTCCACCAGGGTGAAGAGGCGCTTCTTCACCTTGTCGCCGATGCTCAGGTCCCGCAGCGAGGCCTGGTTCTCCTGCATGAAGCGGTACAGGGACGCGCCGCCCGCCATCGCCTCGCTGTAGCGCCGCAGCATCTCCCGCTTAGTCTCCAGGGTCCGCGGCTGCTGCTCCGCCCATTCGATCAGCTCGTCGATCGGCCGGGTCTGGTCCTCGAACAGGCTGATGATGATGTCTTCCTTGGTCTTGAAGTGGTAGTACAGCGCCGCCTTCGTGACCTCCAGCCGCTCCGCGATCTCGCGCAGCGACGTCTTCTCGTACCCCTGCTCGGCGAAGAGCTCCAGTGCCACGTCCTGGATGCGCTGCCGCGTGTTGCCGCGGCGCTGCTGCGGACTGCTGCTGGACATGGCTCTCCCCAATTACTTACTTGACGCCCGGCTAGTTACGGGTCTACCTTCCCCATTGTAGTGAACTAGCCGGGCGGCAAGTAAGTGTCGGGACCGGTGCACGTGCGCCAGGGGAGTGGAACATGGTGGAGATGACGAAGAACGCGGACACCTCGGAGGAGGTGAAGCCGCGCAGCGTGCGGGTCGTCCTGATGGCCCTCATGATCGCGATGCTGCTGGCCATGCTCGACAACATGATCATCGGCACCGCCATGCCCACCATCGTCGGCGAGCTCGGCGGCCTGGAGCACCTGTCCTGGGTGGTCACCGCGTACACGCTGGCCACCGCGGCCTCCACCCCCATCTGGGGCAAGATCGGCGACATGTACGGGCGCAAGGGCTCGTTCCTCACCTCGATCGTCATCTTCCTGATCGGCTCGGCGCTCAGCGGCATGGCCCAGGACATGGGCCAGCTCATCGGCTTCCGCGCCATCCAGGGCCTGGGCGCCGGCGGTCTGATGGTCGGCGTCATGGCGATCATCGGCGACCTGATCCCGCCCCGCGAGCGCGGCAAGTACCAGGGCATGATGGCCGGCGTGATGGCCCTCGCCATGATCGGCGGACCGCTGGTCGGCGGCACCATCACCGACCACATGGGCTGGCGCTGGTCCTTCTACATCAACCTCCCGCTCGGCGCCGTGGCGCTCGCCATGGTCACCGCGGTGCTGCACCTTCCCAAGAAGAAGGCGCAGGGCAAGATCGACTACCTCGGCGCGGCGCTGCTGACCATCGCGATCACCTCCACCGTCCTCGTCACCACCTGGGGCGGCACCGAGTACGCGTGGGGCTCCGCCGAGATCATCGGCCTGATCGTCGTCGGCGTCCTCTCCACCGCCGCGTTCCTCTTCGCCGAGACCAAGGCCGCCGAGCCGATCATGCCGCTGCACATCTTCCGCAGCCGCAACTTCGCCCTCATGTCCGTGATCGGCTTCCTGGTCGGTTTCGCGATGTTCGGCGGCGTGCTCTACCTCCCGCTGTTCCAGCAGTCGGTCCAGGGCGCCTCGGCCACCAACTCCGGCCTGCTGCTCCTGCCGATGCTGCTCTCGATGATGGTCGTCTCGCTGATCGCGGGCCGGATCACCACGAACAGCGGCAAGTACAAGATGTTCCCGATCATCGGCGGCGCGCTCATGGTCGCCGGGCTCTTCCTGCTCGCGACGATGGACACGGGCACCACGCGGCTGGTGTCGGGCGTGTACATGGCCGTCCTCGGAGCCGGCCTCGGCTTCCTGATGCAGATCACCATGCTGGTCGCGCAGAACAGCGTCGACATGAAGGACATGGGCGTCGCCTCCTCCTCGGCCACGCTGTTCCGTACCCTCGGCGGCTCCTTCGGCGTGGCGCTGATGGGCTCCCTCTTCACCAGCCAGGTCACCTCCACGATGAGCGAGCGGCTCGGGCCGCAGGCGGCGACGGCGGCGGGGTCCGCGCAGCTGGACGCGGCCAGTCTGGCGAAGCTGCCGGAGGCTGTTCGTGACGCCTATCAGCACGCGGTGGCTGCCGGTACGCACTCGGCGTTCTTGCTCGGTGCGGGGATTGCGGTACTGGGCTTTGCGGCCGCCTGGTTCGTGAAGGAGGTTCCGCTGCGCGGGGCGGGGCCTTCGGGTGCCGGTGGGGGGTCGGAGGAAGCGGCTCCGGCCGCACAGGTCAGTGCGGGCGCGCACTGAGTCCTTGTGGGTGAGGGGCAAGGGCCGCGGGGCGGCGGGCAGCGGGGGGGGGCGCGGG
>NZ_JBSGXB010000295.1:0-9377 GCF_053609185.1 Streptomyces sp. NPDC054956
TGCGGCTCCGGCGCGACGCCCGGCTCGGCCTCGGTGACGGCGTCGGCGACGGGCTCGGCCTCGGGCTCCACCACGGGCTCGGCCGCGAGGGGCCCCACGTCGGCCTCGGCCACGGCGACCGGCTCGGGCGCGACGACGACCGGCTCGGGCTCCGGGACGGCCACCGCGACGGGCTCGGCGAAGGCGACCGCGACGGGCTCGGGCTGCGGCTCCTGCCGCGCCTCGGGCTCCGCGAAGGCGGCCGGCTCGGGCTCGGGTGCCGGGGCGGCGGCCACGGCCTCGGGGGCCTGTTCGACCGTCCACGGGGTCCCGGCCTGCACCGGGATCTCGGCCTGCGGGAGGTCCAGGTACTCCGGTCCCGTGGTCGGCGGCCCGGGCTGGCGCACCGGGACGGGCGTCGCGGGGGTGCTCAGCGCGGAGACGAGGGGCTCGGCGGCGGGCACGGCGGGGGCCGGCACCTGCGCGGGCGCGGGCGTCGCGGCGGGACCCCGGTCCGCGAGGGAGCGTACGACTCCCCCGGTGGCCTCGGGCACGGGCGGACCCATGTGCAGCGGGCGCCGTACCGGGGCCGGGGCGGCGGGGGCCGCCGGAACCTGGCCCTGCGGGGCCACCAGGCCGCCGAGGTCGAGCGCGCCGGAGTCCCGGCCGCCGGCCTCGTGGGCGCCGGCGCCGTAGGACGCGTCGGTGAAGGAGGGCTCGGCGAAGGAGGGCTGCTGCGGGAAGGCCGGCTCGGGGAAGGCCTGGTCCGGGAACGACGGCTGCGGGTAGCCCGGGGTCTCGTAGGCGACCGGCGCCTCGGCGGCGGGGACCGGCTGCTGCTGGTAGTCGGGGACGCCCGGGTATTCGGCGTACGGCGCGTCCGCGTACGCGGAGGGCTCGGGGAAGGCGGGTACCGGCGGGACGACCTGGGGGTCGCTCCACGCTCCCTGGCTGCTGGGCATCAGCAGCAGTTCCTCGTCCTCCGGCCCGGCCGGGTCGTCGACGAGGTCCTGGAAGGCGTAGCCCCCGGTCGCGGGCGAGGGCGCGGGGACCTGGGCGGGGACGCCCGGCTGATCCACCATGCCCGTGCTGTCCGGGAGACCCTCGCCCGGAACCTGGCCGGTGTCAGTCATGCGTACCCCTCGCCCATCGGTGTTGCCTCTTCGACCGCCCGGTCGCCCTCGAGGCCGCCAGACGGGATTGCAGTGCGGGATCGCCGTGCGGCGGTTTCGCCTCACGTACGCCCGCACGACAACCAGTAAGTATTGTCCTGCCCGTTCGCCACCGCGGCAGCCATTACCGCCACGGTCCTCTGTGGACTACGCCACGTCTCGTGTCCCGTCCCCCCGCGCGCCCGATCCGTCGGGGGCGGTGTGACGATCGGCCAGCCTACCCCCGGGCCCGGGACCGGGCGGCCTCGGGGACGGTCAGGTCCTGTCCGGGCGGTTGACGGGCCGTTCGGCGGCGAGCAGGAACACCACGGAGCGCTGTCGTTCGGTCCAGGTCCGGGTCTCCAGGCCGACGGACTGCAGCAGCGCGCACTCGACGGCGTACCCGCCCTCGGTCAGGACGCGGCCGATGGCCTCGGCCTCGTCGCGCGTGGAGGCGTGGCTGACGATGCGTTCGGGGCGGCGGTCCGCGACGGCGGCGACGACCTCGGCTCCCCCGCCGCCGACGCGGACGACGTCGGGCTCGGGAAGGTCTTCCAGTACGTGCGGGGCGCGGCCGTTGATCACCTGGAGCTGTACACCCCGGGCGCGGGCGGCGGCGGTTGTGCGTTCGCAAGCGTGCGGGTCGGCGTCGACGGCGATCACGGCGGCGCCGAGTGCGGCGGCGTCCGCGGCGAGGGCTCCGGAGCCGGAGCCGATGTCCCAGACGAGGTCTCCGGTGCGCGGGCCGAGCCGGGCGAGCTGCGCCGCGCGCAGCTGCGTGGACTCCCCTTCTCCGACGTCGTTCTGCGGGCGGGCCCAGCCGCGGACGGCGCTCTGGGCGGCGCTCTGGCCCATGAGCCACGCCGGGTCGGGGGCGGTGGGCTGGCCGCCGATGACGATCACCACGTTGGGGTCGCGCCAGGTGTGGTCGGCGGCCTTGTCGGAGGTGAGGACCGTCACCTGCTCCTTGTCGGTGCCGAGCTCCTCGCAGATGACGAAGGTGCGGTGGACGCCTTCGAGGAGCAGGGCCAGTTCGGCCGGTCCGGCGCCGGGCGAGGTGAGGACGGCGACCTTGGAGTGGGCGCGGCAGACGTTGACGGCGCGGCGCAGGGTGCGGCGGTGGGCGACGACGACCTGGGCGTCGTCCCAGGGCATCCCGGCGCGGGCGAAGGCGGCCGCGACGGCGGACACGGCGGGCACGACCTCGACTTCCAGGCCGTGTTCGGGGGCGCGCAGGGCGCGTACGACTCCGAAGAAGCCGGGGTCGCCGTCGGCGAAGACCACGGCGGTGCCGCGGTGGCCGGCGATCCGGCGGGCGGCGAGGCCGAGGCTGCCGAGCCGGACGCGTTCGGCGGCGGGCGGGACTTCGGGGAGCGCCAGGTGGTGGGCGGCGCCGGCCACCAGCGTGGCCGCGGCGAGCGCGGACCGGGCGGACGCGGTCAGGGGGGAGCCGTCCCAGCCGATCACCGTGACCCGGTCGGCCATCGTCGTCAGTCTCCTGGAGTGGGGGTGGGCGGAGCTTCGTCGGGGGGTGGGGGCACGGTGAGACTACCTGGTCATCAGGTCAGTTCCGGTCGGAGGAGACGGCGTAGCCGTTCGCGTCGGACGCCTGGATCCCGTGATCGGCGTACCCGCCGGCGTAGTGGGCGGAATAGCCCGCCGAGTAGTCCTCCGCGTACCCGTCCCCGTATCCGTCGGAGTACTCGTCGCCGTCCTCGTCGAGGTCCTCGGGGACCAGGCCCCAGACGATGAGGTCGCTGCGGCCGTCGGCCCAGGAGCCGTCGGGGTTCTGGGTGCGCACTATGCACGCGTTGCGCAGGACGCCTTCACTGATGCAACCGATCTTCTGCGCCACCTGCTGGGAGGCGGTGTTGTCGGCGGCGGTGCGCAGCTCGAAGCGTTCGAAGCCCTGCTCCCGGAAGAGCCAGTGGGCGACGGCCCGTACGGACTCGCTGGCGTAGCCCTCGCCGCGGGCCCAGGGGGCGATGACGTAGCCGACTTCGGCGGCCCGCAGGCGCCAGTCGGTGTTCTGGAGGTGGACGATGCCGACCAGCCGCTGGGTGAGGAACTCGGTGACGGCGAGGACGATGCCGCGACCGGCGGTCCGTTCCTCGTGCGCGGCTCTGGTGGCCCAGTCGAGGGCGTGCGCGTGGGTGTAGGGGTGCGGGACCGAGGTCCAGGCGGTGATCTGCTCGTCGTTCATCATCTCGGCGAGCGCGGTGACGTCCTCTTCCTCGAAGGGGCGCAGCACCAGCCGGTCCGTGCTGATGGTGACGTCCGGGAAGGTGGTAGTCATGCGCAGCTCCAAGCCTGAGACCGTGGTGCGACCGTGGTGCGAGGCGACCGTCGTGCGGTCCGTTGTGCGGGCCGCGTCCGCGGGTCGTAGGCCACAGCATGCAGCATCGGCCTGGGGATGTGCAGGGCCGGGCTGCCCGGAAGCGGGCAGCGCCCGGCCCCGTACACCGGTGGGGTGGACGGGGCCGGGCGGCCTGACCTGACCTTGCCTACGGGATCAGGAGGAGGCGGGCTTGCCGAAGGCCGGGACGACCGAGCCCTCGTACTTGTCGGTGATGAACTTCTTGACCTCGTCGGAGTTCAGGAGCTTGGCGAGCTTCTGGATGCGCGGGTCGTCCTGCTTGCCGTTCTTGACCGCGAGGATGTTGGCGTACGGGTTGCCGTCGGCCTTCTCCAGGACGAGCGCGTCCTTGGCCGGGACGAGCTTGGCCTCGATGGCGTAGTTGCCGTTGATGACGGCGGCGTCCACGTCGTTCAGGGCGCGCGGGACCGTGGCGGCCTCCAGCTCCTTGAACTCCAGGCCCTTCTTGTCGGTGATGTCGGACAGCTTGGCGGCGGTGCCGACACCCTCCTTGAGGGTGATGAGCTTGTTGGCGGCGAGCAGCTGGAGCGCGCGGCCCTCGTTGGTGGGGTCGTTGGGGACGGCGACGGTCTGGCCGGCCTTGATGTCGGTGAGGGCCTTGACCTTCTTGGAGTAGAGGCCGAGCGGCTCCAGGTGCACGTTCACGACGGGCACGATGTCGGTGCCGTTCTTCTTGTTGAAGTCGTTCAGGTACGGCACGTGCTGGAAGTAGTTGGCGTCGACCTGGCCCTGCTGGGTGGCGGTGTTCGGCAGGACGTAGTCCGTGAACTCCTTCACCTCGATCTTGAGGCCTTCCTTGGCCGCCAGGTTGTCCTTGACGAACTTCAGGATGTCGGCGTGCGGGGTCGGGGACGCCGCGACGACCAGGGGCTTGCTCTCGTCGACCTTGCCGCCGTCGGCCTTGGTGGAGGACGGGTCCGAGGAGCTGCCGCAGGCGCTCAGGGAGAGGGTCAGCGCGGCGGCGGCGGTGGCGAGGGCGGTGAGCTTGATGTTCTTACGCACGAAGAGTGCCTTTCTTGCTTTTTGCTGTGTGGATGACGGCCCAAGCACGACAAGTGCGGGCTTTCAGGAAAAAGTCTGGAAATGTACGGCTCGGGCCCGGATCAGGCTGTCCGACCGCGCCGCGCGAGGAGGCGTACCACGCCGTCGCCGATGAGCTGGATCACCGTGACGAGCACGATCAGCACGACGACGGTCGCGACCATGAAGCCGGTCTCGAAGCGCTGGAAGCCGTAGGTGATGGCCTTGGAGCCGAGCCCTTCGCCGCCGACCGCGCCGGCCATGGCCGAGTAGCCGATCAGGGTGATCACAGTGGTGGTGACGGCCGCGATCAGCGAGGGCAGGGCCTGCGGGAGGAGCACCTTGCCGACCAGGGTCGGGATGCCGCCGCCCATGGACTCGACGGCTTCGATCAGGCCGTGGTCCACCTCGCGGACGGCGGTCTCGACGAGCCGGGCGAAGAAGGGGATGGCACCGATGGCGAGCGGGACGATCATCGCGGTGGGGCCGATGAAGGTGCCGACGATCGCCGTGGTGACGGGGATGAGGAAGATCAGCAGGATGATGAACGGGAGCGAACGGCCCATGTTCACGATCACGCCGAGCACCTTGTTGACCGGGCGGTTCTGGAGCAGGCCGCCCTTGTCGGTGAGCACCAGCAGGATGCCGATGGGCAGGCCGCCCAGGACGGTCACCAGGGTGGACCACAGCACCATGTAGAGGGTGTCGAAGGTGCCCTGCGTGAGCAGCGGCTGCATTTCGGACCAGGTCACTTCGCACCATCCTTGACCAGCTCGGCGAGTTCGCCGTCCACGTCCACGGCCGCTTCCGCGTCGGCTTCCACCACGTCCACCTGGAGGCCCTGCTCGCGCAGGAATCCGACGGGTACGACGTTGTCCTCGTAGCGGCCGGGCAGCTCGATGCGCATGCGGCCGATCTGCTTGCCGGCGACGGTGTCCATCGCCGCGCCGAGGATCGATATGTCGATGTTGTAGGTGCGGGCCAGCTGGGAGATCACCGGCCGGGTCGCGGTCTCGCCGTGGAAGGTGACGTCGATGACCGTGTGCTCCGCGGTGGTCGCGGTGCCGGTCAGCGGGAAGAGTTCGTGGGCGAGCTGGGAGCCGGGGGTGGCCAGCAGCTCGGTGACGGTGCCGGACTCGACGATCCGGCCCTGCTTCATCAGCGCGGCCGAGTCGCAGACGGACTTGACCACGTCCATCTCGTGCGTGATCAGCAGGACGGTCAGGCCGAGCCGGCGGTTGAGGTCCCGCAGCAGCTGCAGGATCTGACGGGTGGTCTCCGGGTCCAGCGCGCTGGTGGACTCGTCGGAGAGCAGCACCTTGGGGTCACCGGCCAGGGCGCGGGCGATGCCGACGCGCTGCTTCTGGCCGCCGGAGAGCTGTCCGGGGTAGGCCTTGGCCTTGTCGGCGAGGCCGACGAGGTCGAGGAGTTCGGCTGCCTTGCGGGAGCGTTCGCGGCCCGATATGCCGAGGATCTCCAGGGGCAGTTCGATGTTGCCCTGGACGGTGCGCGAGGACAGCAGGTTGAAGTGCTGGAAGACCATGCCGATGCGGCTGCGGGCCTCGCGGAGCTCCTTGCCGGCGCGGCGGCCGCGGCCGGCCAGCGCGGTGAGATCGACTCCGTCGACGCTCACGGTGCCGGTGGTGGGGCGCTCCAGCAGGTTGACGCAGCGGATCAGGGAGGACTTGCCGGCGCCGCTCTGGCCGATGACTCCGTAGACCTCGCCCTGGCGGACGTGCAGGTCGACGCCGTCCAGGGCGGTGACCTCGCGGCCACGGGACTGGTAGACCTTCGTGAGGCCCGATGTGGTGATCACAGGATTTCCGTCGCTGTCGAGTGCGCGGCGCAGCGGGTGCCGCGGCACGGGGCAAACATCTGGGGACGCGATACGGGGCGAACCATCGGAAAACGACGGCGTCGGCGCATGCGCGGGGCAGGAGCGATCCGGGTCGCACAGGGATGCCGGAAGAGGCTCGGCCATCTCGCTTCGGGGCGCGAGACTGCGGGGAAAGGGGCCCTCAGAAGGCGCACATTCGACACATACAACGAGCACCGGGCGTCATCGTCGCCTCGGTCGCAAGGGTGCGGCTGCTCGTCGTGGTCATGGCCCCAGTAAACCAGACGATCCCTGTGACCGATCAAAGGCGTCCGCATACCGGACGGATTTCGGCCACATACCGGACAGCACCGGTCAGGGCCGATCGTCCGTCTCGACGGTCAGACCATCGGCTCCGACCAGCACCGACACGGCCGAGAGGTCCCTCACGACCACGTCCGCGTCGAGCCCGGCGGCGGGGTGCGTTGTGGTCAAGGCCACGGTGGTCATCCCGGCCGCGCGGCCCGCGGTCAGCCCCGCCGGGGCGTCCTCGAAGACCACGCAGCGGGCCGGATCCACGCCGAGCCGGGCGGCCGCCAGCAGGAAGGGCTCCGGGTCGGGCTTGCCGCGGGTGATGTCGTCGGCGGCCACCAGCTCGGGGCCCCCCTCCTTCCCGGCGGCGATGCCGGCCTCGCGCAGCCGGGCCTCGGCGAGCGGGCGGGTGGCCGAGGTGACCACGGCCCAGCGGCCGGCGGGCAGCGCGGAGAGCAGTTCCCTCGTGCCGGGCAGCAGGACGACACCGCCCGCCACGTCCTCGATCTCCAGGGCCTCGATCCGGGCCAGCGCCCCCGCCCTGGCCTCCTCGGGCAGCAGGTCGGCGATGATCTCCGCGGCCGGGCGGCCGTTCAGCTCGACCGCGTCGAAGGCCTCCTGCGCGATCCCGTACTCCCGGGCCCAGCGGGTCCAGCAGCGGAACACCGATTCCATCGAGGAGACGAGCGTGCCGTCGTTGTCGAACAGCAGCGCGTCGAAAAGCGGTCCGTGCGTCCCTTGCAGCTTCATGTCTTCCAGGAAAGCCCGGGGGCAGGGGTGAGCGCATCGGGTCTTTCGGCCCGTAATACCCTCGCTGCATGCTCGACGCCCTGACGGTCGCCATCGGCGTGGCCGCACTCGCCCTCGCCGCCTGGTGCGGTTTCGCCGCCTCGCGGAACCAGCCGACCAAGGACTGGCACTTCATCGGCATGGCCGTGGTGACCGTGCTGGTCCTGGCCCAGCTGGTGATCGGCCTGATCCAGCTCGCCCGCGGCGAGAAGCCCGGACAGGGCACGGTCCTCTTCGTGGCCTACCTGCTGGGCGCCCTCGCCGCGATTCCGGCCGCCGCGCTGCTCTCGGTGACCGAGCGCAGCAAATGGGGTTCGGTGACGGTCGCCGCGGGTGCGGTCGTCCTCGCCGTCCTGGAAGTACGGCTCTACGACATCTGGGGAAACACCGGTGCCTGACACGGACACGAACACGGAATCCACCGGGCCCGCCGCCGGGCGGCGGCGCCTGGTCACCGGGCCGGGGGTGCTGCTGGTCTGGCTCTACGGGGTGATCACGGTCGGCGCGGTCTCCCGCTCGCTCTACCAGATCTCCACCGAGTTCGACCGGGCCCCGCTGGCGTACTCGCTGTCGGCCGTGGCCGCCCTGGTCTACGCCTTCATCACGTACTCACTGGTCCGCGGCGGGGAAACGGCCCGCAAGGCGGCGCGGATCTGCTGCGCCGCCGAGCTGACCGGCGTACTGACCGTCGGCACCTGGACGCTGCTGCGCCCCGAGGCCTTCCCCGACGCGACCGTGTGGTCGGACTTCGGAATGGGCTACCTGTTCATCCCGGTGATCCTGCCGATCACCGGGATGCTCTGGCTCCGCGCGAAGCGCTGAGCACAGGGCGCCGGGCGGTGGCCGCTAGGCGCTGACCGCGAAGTCGGTGGCCTCCTTGGCCTCCTTCTCCAGGATCACCAGGCGGACGCCGTCGGACGCGGTGCGCCCGCCGACCTGGGTGTAGCCGGCCTTGCGGTAGAGCCGCAGGTTCGACTCGCTCTTGTGGCCGGTGAACAGCCGGAAGCGGATGGTCCCGTCGTGGCCGGCGAGGATCTCCTCGACCGCGCTCAGCAGCCGGGCGCCGAGCCCGTGGCCCTGGAGGCGGGGGTGGACGCAGAGCTTGGCGATCTTGCCGGTGCCCTCTTCGTCGACGTTGCCGCGCACGGCTCCGACGATCTCGTCGCCGAGCCGGGCCACCAGGACGGTGTCCGAGGCCAGCTCCTGCTTGAGGGAGTCCAGGGACTGGGTGAGCGGCTGGATGCGGTAGTTGCCGTACAGCTCGGCTTCGCTCTGGAACGCCAGGTACTGCAGTTTGATGATCTGCTCGGCGTCCTCGGCAGCTGCCGCCGAAATGGTCACGCTCATGCCCATGTGCGCATGCCTCCCGCTCACCTGGTAGCCCTGTGGTCTACCGCTCCATTCCCCGCAGGTCGGGAGCCGCAACCTCTACGGCCAGCATTCTGCGCAGACATCCCAGGCATCGGGAACGGACGGGCCCCAAACTTCCTTGTGAGATACCCAACTCTCCTGCGATTTCACGGTAAGTGAGGTCCCTGGGCGAAAGGAGTGCCCTCATGAGCTCCGGACACCGCCCGGGCAATCGGGCGACCGCCGATCGGAGGGCCCGGTTCTCCTCGCCGTGCAGGAGGGCGTCTTCCGGTTCCGCCCCCGTACTGCTACGGGCGGTGTGGTCGTAGGGCACTTCGCGCCGGGCCCGGCGCCGCGCCAGCCGGGACTCCGCGCGCACCGCCCGGCGCAGCCAGTCCGCGGGCTCCGAGGGGGTGCGCCGGTGCTCCAGCAGCCTGACCCAGACGGCTTGTTCCAGGTCGGCGGCGTCCACTCCGGTGCCCGCGGTCTCCGCGGCCGCCTCGGCGCGGAGCAGCGGGCGGAGCTTGTCGAGCAACTCGGCGAGTTCAGCCTTCAGCAGGTCCATGCCGGGCGGGACGAGTGG
>NZ_JBSGXB010000296.1:0-9300 GCF_053609185.1 Streptomyces sp. NPDC054956
GGCCGGCCCCGCGCCCGGAACCCGAGGCCCGCCGGGACTGCCGGCGCGCCCCGGCCGTGTCAGGCCCGGAGCCTGCCCGCCGCCAGGGCCTCCTTGACCTCTCGCACCACGCGGGCCGCGTCCTCGGGTTCGTTCACCACATCCGTGTGGTTCATGTCCACGACGAGGACCTCGCTGGCCGAGTAGTGCTTGTGCACCCAGTCGTCGTAGCCGGACCACAGCGTCCGGTAGTACTCGACGAGGCTCTCGTCCTGCTCGAAATCACGGCCCCGCAGCCCGATGCGGTGCAGCACCGTCTCGAAGTCCGCCTTGAGGTAGACCATGAGGTCGGGCGCCTTGCGGTACGGCAGGCCGTCGATCTCGCGCATCATCTCGTTGAGCAGCCCCTCGTACACCCGCATCTCGAGGGAGCTGATCCGGCCCAGGTCGTGATTGACCTTGGCGAAGTACCAGTCCTCGTAGATGGACCGGTCCAGGACGTTGTCCCCCTGCTTGTACGCCTCCTTGATCGCGGCGAACCGCGTCTGCAGGAAGTACAGCTGGAGCAGGAAGGGGTAGCGCTTCGCCTGGATCTCCTCGGGGCTCGACGTGTAGAAGAGCGGCAGGATCGGGTTGTCGTCCACGCTCTCGTAGAAGACCTCGCTGCCCAGCTCCTTGGCGAGGAGTTCGGCCACGCTCGTCTTGCCGATCCCGATCATGCCTCCGACGCAGATCACTGGCATTCCTCACTTCTCCCTGGGGGTCTTCTGTTCGTGGGCGGGTGGGGTGGGCGCCCCACACCACGGGGACGCGTGTCGGCGGTCACTCGATTCCCCAAGATCGTCATGATCGGCGTCACGTGGTCCCCGTCCGAACCGGGGCACCGAGGACGGACACCCCCTCGACCGCCCAGGACCGCCGTTCCCCACGTGCCGCGTACGGCGACGAGCCACCGCCCCGCGGCCGCCTTGAAGCATAAATGACGCTCCGGCCCGTGCCGCCCGGCGGAGATCCGGGGCCGGCAGTTGACAACGTTTCAGTTCCGATAGCCCGTGAATCTGGCCAAAAACCTTCCGGCGCGATGCGACATGTGAAATTTTACATGTCACACATCAAACGCCCGTGTTCCCAGCACGCGGCCACAACGGCCCCGGAGGCCCCCGCAGATGCATCCCTTCCGGATATCGAAGGCCAACGCGCGCAGACTTCCCGCGCTCGGCGCAGCCGCCTTCCTCGCGCTAGGCCTTCTGGCGCCCCAGAGCCAGGCCGCCTCCACCGGCTCCACGGCTCCGGCCGGTACGCACGCACGTGGACCCGCGGCCTCGGCGCCCCGGTCGATCCCGGTCCCCAAGTCTCCCGACGCGATGAGCAACGGCTCCCGCTTCCGGATCTCCTCCCAGGACAGTGCCGAGGAATCCGCCCCGACCGCACCGACCGTCACGCCGATCGCCCCCGCCAAGACGGACAAGGCCGGCAGGCAGTCCACGGCGGCCACCGCCGCGGACGAGTGCGGGGACGTCTCCGGCGTGATCAACGCCACGGGCAGCGCCTTGGTCCAGCAGCTCAAGGCCCTCCCCCGGATCACCTGTACGTACCCGCTGTTCGGCCTCACCGGCGAGAACGCCCGCAAGGCCTTCCGCGAGGACCAGATGGTGACCGTCGCCAACGCGCTGCGCGACGCCTCCGCCGGCTACTCGGGCAACAACAGCGCCTCCGTCGGCCAGCTGGTGCTGTTCCTGCGCGCCGGTTACTACGTCCAGGACAACAACGCGGACGTCGTCGGCGCCTACGGACCGGCGCTGGACGGTGCGGCGCGCGGCGCGCTGGACGCCTTCTTCGCCTCCCCGCGCAGCAAGGACGTCACCGACGCCAACGGCGAGATCTTCAACGAGGTCGTCACGCTGATCGACAGCACCCACACGGCCGGCCGGTACGCCGGCGTCGTCAAGTGGATGCTCGGCAGCTACGACGGCACGTGGCCCGGCCAGATGAACCTCGCCATGCAGCACGTCGAGTGGGTCGTCGAGAACGGCTTCAAGGCCAAGAACGACGACCGCGGCTGGCGGGCCGCCCTCAAGGCCGACCCCACCATCCTCAACACCTGGGCCGGGTTCATCACGCGCAACAGCGCGCAGCTCAACCGCTTGGACGTCGTCAGCAACGTCGGCCGCTTCCTCGGCTACGCCCTGGACGTGCCCGAGCTCAAGGCCCCGGTGCGGCCTCTGCTGAAGGACCTGATCAACCGCTACCCGAACGTCGGCCCCACCGCGCCGATCACCATGAACCTCGGCTGGTACACGCGCCAGTACGACCGCGGCAACTGCGCCGCGTACGCCATCTGCGACCTGGGCGAGCGCGTGCTCCCGGCGATCCTGCCGATCCAGCACACGTGCAACCCGGGCCTGAAGATCCGCGCCCAGGACATGTCCCCCGGACAGCTGGCGAGCACCTGCACCAGCCTGGTCAACCAGGACGCCTACTTCCACCGGGTCATCGGCGACAAGGGCGCGATCCCCGGTGACGTGAACACCAACCTCGAGGTCGTCGTCTTCGACGACTACACCAACTACTCGCTGTACGCCTGGGCCATCTACAACATCGACGTCGACAACGGCGGCATGTACGAGGAGGGCGACCCGGCCGCCGCCGGCAACCAGGCCCGGTTCATCGCCCACGAGGCCCACTGGCTGCGCCCGGACTTCCAGATCTGGAACCTCAACCACGAGTACACCCACTACCTCGACGGCCGCTACAACATGGCCGGCGACTTCGAGGCCGGCATCGTCACGCCGACCATCTGGTGGGTCGAGGGCATCGCCGAGAACATCTCGTTCGGTTACCGGGGCGAGCGCAACGCCGACGCGATCGCCGAGGCCCGCAAGAACACGTACAAGCTCAGCGAGCTCTTCGACACCGTCTACGGCCAGGAGGCGGACCCCGCGGTCAACTCGAACCGGGTCTACCGCTGGGGCTGGCTCGCGGTCCGCTACATGCTCCAGGCGCACCCCGCCGACGTGCAGACCGTGCTCGACAAGTACCGCGCCGGTGACTGGAACGGTGCCCGCACCTTCCTGAAGCAGACCATCGGCACCGGCTACGACGCCGGTTTCGCCACCTGGCTGTCGACCGCCTGCGCGACCAACGACTGCGGCCCCCTGCCGGAGGCCCCGTCCACGCCGCTCTGCACCATCAGCGACCCCCGTCAGTTCGACAAGAACTGCCGCCGGGACAACCTCGCGGCCGCCGCCGGCAACTACAGCTACCACTTCGTGTACCTGCCGGCCGGCGTCAAGCAGCTGACCATCACCAGCAGCGGCGGCACCGGCAACGCCGACCTGTACTACGGCGGCGGCAGCTGGGCAACCACCGGCAACTACCTGGCGAAGTCCACCAACGCCGGCAACGGCGAGACCCTGACGATCGACAACCCGCCGTCCGGCTGGGTCTACTTCAGCCTCGCCGCCGCGCAGGACTTCAGCGGAGTGAGCGTCTCCACGCAGTCCAAGTGATCCGGCTCGCCGGGTCCTGAACGAGGCGGCGGTCCTTGCCATCCGGTCGCGGAGGGCAAGGACCGCCGTTCTCGTCAGCGGGCTTCGTGCAGGATGCTCATCAACGGCCCTGGAGGGACTTGACGTTGTCGCCGAAGGTCCAGCTCTTCGAGCCGTCCCAGTTGACCGACCAGGTCATGAGCCCCTTCAGCGAGCCGCCGAAGGCGTTCCACGACTGGCCGACCAGGCTCGGCGCCATGTAGCCGCCACCCGCGCCGGACTGGGCCGGCAGGCCGGGCACCTGCTTGTCGTAGGGCACCTTGATGGTGGTGCCCTGGATGGTCAGGCCGTTGTTCAGGCACGTGGTCTGCGCGGTGAAGCCCTGCACGGTGCCGGCCTGGTAGGAGTCGCCGGAGCAGCCGTACATGCTGCCGTTGTAGTACTGCATGTTCAGCCACCACAGCTGCCCGTTGTCGGCGTACTTCTTGATGATCGGCAGGTACGCGCCCCAGATCGATCCGTACGTGACGCTTCCGCCGGTGACGTACGCGGTTTCGGGGGCCATCGTCAGGCCGAAGCCCGCGGGCATCTGGGCCAGCACGCCGTCGATGATGCGCACCAGGTTGGCCTGGGAGGCGGACAGCGTGTTGATGTTGCCACTTCCGGACAGGCCGGTCTCGATGTCGATGTCGATTCCGTCGAAGTTGTACTTCTTGAGGATCGGGACGACGGTCGCGACGAACTTGTCGGCGACGGTGCTGGAGCTCAGGTCGATGCCCGCGGTGGCGCCGCCGATCGACATCAGGATCGTCGCCCCGGCCGCCTTGGCCTGGCACATCTCGGCGGGGGTCGCGACCTTGACGCCGGTGTCCATGCCGTCCTGCCACTGGACCGTGCCGTCCGAGAGGATCACCGGGAAGGCGGCGTTGATGACGTTGTAGCCGTGTGCGGCGATCCGGCTGTCCGTGATGGGGATCCATCCCATGCCGGGGTGGACGCCGTTGGAGGCGCCGTCCCAGTTCTCCCAGTAACCCTGCAGGACCTTGCCCGACGGCTTGGGCTTCGTGGGGCAGGTGCCGCCCGTCGGCGGCGTCGTGGTCGGCGGGGCGGAGGTCGTAGGCGGCGTGGTGGTCGGCGGCGCGGTGGTGGGCGGGGCGGTGGTGGGCGGGGCGGTGGTGGGCGGCACGGTGGTCGGCGGCGCCGTCGTCGGGGTGGGGCTGCTTCCGCCGGGGCCCACGAGCGACACGTCGTCCGCGTAGTACGCGGGCTGCCCGTACCAGCCGTGCAGGTAGACGGTCACCGAGGTGGTGTTCGGACCGGTGGTGAAGCCGATGCTGAGCTGGCTGTACGCCGGGCTGCTCGGCGTCCAGGTGGCCGGGGCGTTCGTGAGGCCGCTGCCGGTGGCGCCGAGGTAGACGTAGCTGCCCTGGACCCAGGCGCTCAGGGTGTACTGGGCGTTGGGCTGCACGCTGATGGTCTGGGTGCACTGGCCGTTGTCCTGGCCGGCCGGCGTGGCCTTGAGCGCGGCGGCGCCGGAGTGGACCGGACTGCCGACACTGACGCCGGAACCACCGGAGCAGGTCCAGCCGGAGAGTCCGTTCTCGAACCCGGAGTTGACGACCAGGTTGGCGGGAGCGACCTCGGTCGTGACGGCCCCGGCCGTGACCGAGCCGGCCACGGCCATGCCGGCACCGATGACGGCGGCGGCGCTCATCGCGGCGAGGGAGCGGTTCAGGACGGTCGGTCCGTGCTGGGCGCGGCGGGTCCGGTACCTCTGCACCGGACCCGAGCGGGAATCGCCCGACGGGCGTGGAGTGCGCGACCTCCGACGGAACATGCTGTGCTCGCTTCCCGCCGAGCGTCATGGACATGACCGACGCGTGGGGGCGTGACGCCCGGCTCTGGGTGAGGGGGGACATGTGGGGCTGTGCCGACCGGATCGTAGGAGGGATGACAGGGCCGGTCAATAGGTCTGGATCAATGACTCACACAGGCGTCCGTGGACCGGGGAGTCCGGCCGCCGCCAGCGCCGCGATCAGCGACCGCCGGACCCCGACCGTGCGCGCGTCCGTCCGGTAGTTGTCGTGCCCCTGGAGCGGCGGGAACACCGGATGCGCGGCGCTCCGTTCCAGGACCGGCGGCGCGTCCTCGGCGGGGTCGCCGGGATCCACCCCGTCCTCCCACTTGTGCTCGGTCACACCCGGCCCCAAGCCCTGCGGGTCCCTGACCGGGTCGTCCGTCAGCGGGCCCCCCATCGGGTCGGTCGTGCGCCAGGTGTTGGCCCAGCGGACCAGGGCACCCTCCTGGGCCGGCGCCCGCAGCGAGACCTCGGTGAAGAAGGCCGGGTGGTAGCGGGCGAAGTACGAGCGCAGCGGGCAGCCGCTCGTCAGCAGCGCGACCCGGGCCCGCCGCTCGGGCTCCAGCTGCCACAGCGCCAGCACTCCCAGCACCGCCCCCATCGAATGCCCGTGGAGCAGGACCCGCTCCCGCGGCCCGCCGGTCAGGTGCCGCAGCCGGTGCACCAGCTCCGGCACGCTGCGCCCCGTCCAGGTCGCGGGCGTGAACGGATGCGCGGCGCGCGGCCAGAAGGCGCCGATCGCCCACATCATCCCCGCGTTCCGCCGCATCTGCGGCTGGAGCACCATCGCCCGCACCGCGATCACCATGACCGCGACCAGGCCGACCAGGATCACCGCCCCCATCGAGTTCAACTGCGCGATCACCAGGTCCGCGTACGCGGTCAGCCACTTCAGCCGGAACCCGTAGGTACCGCCCACGGCGGCCACCGCGCCGACCGCGCACACCCCGACCACGCGCCCCACCCACACCTTCACCTTGCCCGCCCGGTCCTCCGCGGACCTCAGCTCCTGCGCGCGCCGCGCACTCTCCCGCCCCTCCTCGTCCGTCAGCGGCGGCCAGGAACGCTCCCGGCGCCACCTCTTCACCCTGAACACGACCCCCACGAAGGGAGCCGCCACCACCAAGGCGGCCAGCAGCAGCGGCAGCGCCATCGACACCGCCTGCACGGCGCGCGGCAGCACGACGCCCGTCTCCGCGCCGTCCTGCGTCAGCCACTCCCGCGACCACATCATCAGCGCGGCGCTGCACACCCACCCCGCGAAGCAGGCCACCACCCCGAGGGCCGCGCCCGTCGCCCCGTACAACGACGACTGCCGCCGCCGCGCCCCCGCCGCCCACACCGACCCGACGGCCAGGGCCAGCAGTACGCCGCCCTGCACGGCCAGCAGTACGGCGACCAGCGCGCCCATCCCCGGCAGCCGGCGCCCGGCTCCGGCGAACGGGGAACCCGCGGCATAGGCGGCGGCCCCGGCCAGCACCAGACCGCACGCCGCCCCCAGGGCCCAGTCCGCCCACGGCACCCGCCACCACGGGCCGCCGCACACCACCAGCAGCCCCAGCCCTGCCATCGCCGCGAACAGCAGCCAGCCGGCCGACCGTTCGCCGCCGCCCCGGAAGGCGGGCTCGGCCAGCAGCAGCGCCAGCGTCAGCGCCCCCGCGCACAGATGCCGGCAGGCCAGCCCGGCCGCCCGCGGGTTCACCTCCCAGAACCCGGACGCCTGCAGGGGCCGCCGCTCCTCGTCCCGGGCGTCCGCGTCGTCGTACCGGGTCGACATCAGCGGCTGGTACTCGCGCTTGCCGTCCCGCGCCGTGAAGGCGATCAGCGTCAGCGCCCCGCCCGGCACGGCCACCGCGGCGACCAGCCCCCACCCGGTGCCCAGGCCCGCGAGCGCCCGTACCGCAGGGTTCGCCCGGTCGCAGATGCCCAGGCGACCGCACTGCCAGACCAGCTGGTCCATGGCCACCTCGGCGCAGGTGGCCACCGCCAGGACGGTCAGCGTCAGCCCGACCAGCCGGGCGGCCCCCTGGTAGACCCTGGTCGCCCAGCGCCGCTCCAGCCCGAAGGGCTGCAACCACGCGACCGTGTTGAGGAGCAGGAAGGGCACCAGGAACAACCACAGCGCGCGCCGGGCCCCGCCGATGGTCAGCGTGGCCCAGTCGTACACCTCCCGCACCACGCCGATTTCCGGCTCGGGCGCCGCCCCGTCCGACCCGTCCGACCCGTCCGACCCGTCCGCCTCGCCCGACCCGTCCGTCCGGTCCGTCGCGTCCGTCCGGTACACCCCGGCGCTGCGGTCCCCGCTGACCCGCCGGACCCCGCTGGGCTGCACCACCTCGGCCCGGTCGGCGGGCCCGATGCCGGGCAGGATGATTTCGACGATGGAATTTCCCCCTCGGTCCATGCGCACAGGCTGTCAGGGGCACGGCCCGGCTGTCAGCGGTCCTGCACTACCGCGCCGAGCAAGTCGGGTCCGGTTCAAGGGCTTTCGCGACCGGTCGGACCGCTCCGACCAGGTTCTTTCAATTACTCCCGCGACCGCTCCCATCCGAAGCCCCCTCAAGACCCTGTACGGCCACCTGGAGCCCAAACTCCCGACCACGCATGGGGGGATAGGCCGAACCTCTCTCGGTGCTCCACACGGCTACTCAGGCATCTCGACGGGGCTACAACTCGCTGGATGAACGCTCCCGGCAAATAGAATCAAGGGGATGCCGGCCCCCGGAGCCGCGCATCCGTTCATGACCGCGTCCGGCAGTCCGCGCTGCCCGCCGCCCGCCCACTCCCCCTCTCCACACGCCGCCCCCGCGGGGGCGCGGCTTGTGCTGCCCTGAAGGAGTCTTCCGTGACCGATACCGGCAACCCGACCGAGTCCGCCCCGACCGCCGTTCCCGCTGCGATCGCCGGCAACAGCCCGGATCCGGCGCCGTCTTACGACGCCAACACGATCAGCGTCCTCGACGGACTCGACGCGGTCCGCAAGCGGCCGGGCATGTACATCGGGTCGACCGGCGTCCGCGGCCTGCACCACCTGGTGCAGGAGGTGGTCGACAACTCCGTGGACGAGGCGCTGGCCGGCGTGGCCGACACCATCGGCGTCACGATCCTCGCCGACGGAGGGGTCCGGGTCGCCGACAACGGCCGCGGCATCCCCATCGACATCGTCGCCTCCCAGGGCAAGCCCGCCCTGGAGGTCGTACTGACCGTGCTGCACGCGGGCGGCAAGTTCGGCGGCGGCGGTTACGCCGTCTCCGGCGGTCTGCACGGCGTCGGCCTCTCCGTCGTCAACGCCCTGTCCACGAGGGTGTCCGCCGAGGTGCGCAAGGACGGCTACCGGTGGAGCCAGGACTTCAAGGACGGTGTGCCCACCGCTCCGCTCGCCCGGCACGAAGCCACCACCGCCACGGGCACCACCCTCACGTTCTGGGCCGACGACAGCATCTTCGACACCACCGACTACTCCTTCGAAACCCTCTCCCGCCGCTTCCAGGAAGTCGCTTTCCTCAACAAGGGCCTGACCATCTCGCTCGCCGACGAGCGCGCCTCCGCGAGAGCCGGCGCCGAGTCGGCCGACGGCGACACGGACCGGCAGGCGCGCACGGTGACCTACCACTACGAAGGAGGCATCGCCGACTTCGTCACCCACCTCAACTCCCGCAAGGGCGAGGCCGTCCACCCCTCCGTCATCACGATCGAGGCCTCCGAACCCGCGCGGACACTGTCCGCCGAGATCGCGATGCAGTGGAACACCGGTTACAACGAAGGCGTCTACTCCTTCGCCAACGCCATCCGCACCCATGACGGCGGCATGCACGAGGAGGGGTTCCGCACCGCCCTGACCGCCCTGGTCAACAAGTACGCCCGCGACAAGAAGCTGCTCCGCGAGAAGGACGACAACCTCGCCGGCGAGGACATCCGCGAGGGTCTGACCGCGATCATCTCGGTGAAGCTGGGCGAGCCGCAGTTCGAGGGCCA
>NZ_JBSGXB010000297.1:0-9233 GCF_053609185.1 Streptomyces sp. NPDC054956
CTTACCGGACCATCTTGTTCTGGAGCTTCGCCAGCGTCCTCAGGTCCAGGCCGAGGCCCTCGGTGAGGTAACCGTAGAAGCTGCCGTAGTCGGCCTCCATCTGCGCGGTCGCCGCATCCAGGTAGTCCTTGCGGACCTCCTGGAGCGGGATCAGCAGATCGGGGTTCTGCATCCGGCCCGACTGCTTGATGCCCGCCCGCACCTGGGCGTCGTACGCGGCGCGGAAGGCGTTCGTGGCCAGGTAGTCGCCCTCGGCGGCATCCTGTGGGACGGCCAGGGCACGCAGCAGGACGTAGCTCATCCAGCCCGTCCGGTCCTTGCCGGAGGTGCAGTGGTAGAGGAGCGGGCCCTGGTTGCCGTCGGCGATCTCGTGGAGGGTGGCCGCGAACTGCGCCCGGCTCTCGGGGTTGGTGACGAACGTCTTGTAGACGTCGCGCATGTACGCCTCGGCGCGCCCGCCGCCGAGCATCTGCTCCTGCTTCACGGGGTCACCGCTGGATATCGCGCCGACCAGGGTCCCGTACAGGCCGAGGTCGCTGACCGGGCGGGCGGTGGCGGCCAGCCCGGCGGGCAGCTTGTCGGCGCCGTCGTACTGGACCTCCATCGGAATGCGGAAGTCGACGACCTTCGTGAGGCCGAGACCGGAGACGGTGGTGATGTCCGCCGCGGTCAGCTTGCCCAGCGCGTCGGAGCGGTAGACCAGTCCCTGACGGACCTGACCACCGGTCCAGGTGCGGTACCCGCCCAGGTCGCGGGCGTTCACCGCGCCCTGGAGGGGGATCTGTCTGATCGTCTGCGCCTCGTACTGGTGGTGGTGGCGCGCGATGGTGGCACTGTTCGCCGGCGCGGCGTACGCGGCGGCGGGCAGAGTCCCGATGGCGAGGGCGGAAGCGAGCACCGCGGTCGCCAGGCGGATTCGGGCACGGCTCATCTGGGGCAACTCCTGTAACGGAGAAGGGGAATCACCCTGGTGGTGGCAGGGTGCCGAGCTGATGAGGGGGGAGGAGGTGCGCCGGGCCGGGGTGGGGGGAGCCCAGGCCGTGCAGGCGTTCCAGCACGGTGTGCGCCTCGGCCATGACGCGGGTGACGAGCTCCGCACACGACGGAAGATCGTCGATGACGCCCGCGACCTGGCCCGATGCCATGACGCCGAGGTCCGTACGGCCCTCGACCATGGACGCCTTCAGGAGCATGGGGGTGTTCGCGGCGAGCAGCACCTGGCTCCAGGACAGGTCCTTGCCGTGTTTCATCGCGAGGCCGTCGCGGACCATCTGCGGCCAGGACAGGCCCGACAGCTTCTTGAAGCCCGCCGCGTGCCGCACCGCCTTGGCCAGCGCCTTCGCCCGGCCCGCCCGCTCCAGGGAGGTGACGAGCTCACTGCGGAGCATCCGGTGCGGGAGCCCGTCCACGGCCGTGGTGACGGTGACGTCCTTGACGCCGGCCTTCAGGTACTCGGCCTTGACCGCGTCCGGGACGGTGGAGTCGGAGGTCAGCAGGAACCGGGTGCCCATGGCGATGCCCGCGGCCCCGTAGGACAGCGCCGCGACCAGGCCGCGGCCGTCGCTGAAACCGCCCGCCGCGATCACCGGGATGTCGACCGCGTCCACCACCTGCGGCAGCAGCACCGTCGTGGCCACGTCTCCGGTGTGCCCGCCGCCCTCGCCGCCCTGCACGATCACCGCGTCCGCGCCCCACGCCGCGACCTTCTCGGCGTGCCGGCGGGCCCCGATCGAGGGGATCACGACCACGCCCGCGTCCTTGAGCCGCGCGATCAGCTCCTTGGACGGGGCCAGCGCGAACGAGGCCACCCGTACGCCCTCGTCGATGATCAGCTGGGCCCGCTCGGCCGCGTCCCCGGCGTCCGCCCGCAGGTTGACCCCGAACGGGGCGTCCGTACGGGACTTGACCTCGTGGACGGCGGAGCGCAGCTGGTCCATCGTCATCGTCGCCGAGGCCAGGATGCCCAGCGCGCCCGCGTTCGCCGCCGCCGACACCAGGCGCGGACCCGCCACCCAGCCCATGCCCGTCTGCACGATCGGATGCTCGACCCCGACCAGCTTGGTGAATGCCGTCTCCATCGCTCAGACCCGCACTTCGCGGTCGCGCAGCCCCTTGGGGTCGATGACCTCGCGGATCAGCCGCAGCTCGGTTGCCGTCGGCTCCCGCGTGTACGGGACCTCGTCGGCGATCGCCAGCTCGAAGCCGGTGGCCGCCCGGACCTGCTCGACCGTGACGCCCGGGTGCACGGAGGCCAGGCGCATGGAGTGCTCCGGGCCGGTGAAGTCGAAGACGCCGAGATCGCTGACCACCCGGGGGAGCCGGTGGAAGCGGGTCACCCCGGCCGCCTCCGCGCGGTCGTAGCCCACGCCGCTCACCATGTCGACGCGCTCCACGAACACCCGGGTCGAGTGCTTGGGGATCCAGTAGCTCACCGGATTGTTCAGGGTGTTCACGGGAGCGCCGCGCACCCCCAGCAGCTGGCGGGCCGGCCGCTCCCAGTCCCCGATGCAGGAGATGTTCTGGTTGCCGAACCGGTCGATCTGGCTTGCGCCCATCATCACGTGCCGGCGCCCGCCGGTGACCATGGTCAGGTGGCGCCGGTACGGGAGCCAGCCCTCGGCCGTGCCGTCGAGACCGACGAGCATCGCTTCGCCGTCGGTCAGCAGCAGGTCGGGGGAGAAGGTCCGCTTCGCGAGGCGGGCCCCGAAGGAGGGCACCAGGCCCATCGGACTGGCCAGTACCTCGCCGTTGTCGCGCCAGGCCTCGGCACAGGCGGTCACGCAGTACTCGGCGCGGCTGACGGCGGTGGCGGTGGTGGAGGGCGTGCTCACTTCTGCTCCTCGTGCCAGGCCTGGACGGCCGACTGGTAGGCGTGCTCGCTGCCGCCGGACAGGAAGCGCTCGGCGAACTCGGGCCAGGGGGTGGTCGCGTACAGCTTCTGGAAGGCCTCGTCCCGGCCGTAGTCGGGGGCGCAGGAGGTGAAGTGGGCGCCGTTCGGCGTCTCCACGACCCCGGTGACCGAGTGGCGGCTGACCAGGAGGGACTGCGGGGGGCCGGCCTTGGAGAGCTCGGCGGTCTCCACGATCTGCTCGCAGCTGACGTACGCGGCGTCGGCGGCCTCGCAGAACAGGTCGTCGAAGTACGGGTCCGGGCCCAGGTACTGGCCGTTGCCGAGCCGGTCGGCGCGGTTGAGGTGGACCAGGGCCGCGTCCATCCGCAGGGCGGGGACGGCGACGAACTCCTCGCCGTCCGCGTAGGGGGAGGTAACGGTGCGCAGCTCGGGGTTGACGCGCATGACGTCGGAGCCGATGCCGGCGCGGACGGGGAGGAACGGCAGCCGGTTGGCGGCGGCGTGCAGTCCCCACATGAACATGGCCTCGTCGAGCTCGGTGAGGGTGAGGGCGCCGCTCTCGCGGGCCGCCCGGTAGTGCGGCTCCAGGGGGATGGAGTCGAGGGTGACGAAGGGGGTGACGAGCTTGGTGATCTTCCCGGCGGCGGCGAGCAGGCCGACGTCGGGGCCGCCGTACGAGATCACGGTGAGATCGGTGATCCCGGTGCGGAGCAGTGCGCGCACCAGGGCCATGGGCTTGCGCCGCGAGCCCCAGCCGCCGATGCCGATGGTCATTCCGCTGGTGAGGCGCCCGACGGCCTCGTCGGCGCTCATCGTCTTGTCGCTCTGGCCGGTCATGCCGGTCCCTCCTTGCCGAAGGTGTCGCGGACCCGGTCGGCGACCCCGCTGAGATTGGCCTCGAAGGTGAAGCCCTGTTCGAAGCGGTAGCTGCGGCGCACGTCCACCGGGTCGATGCCGTTGATCGCGGCCTTGGCGAGCCGGATGAGGTAGCCGTCCTTCTTGGCGATCTCGGCCGCCAGCTCCAGGGCCGCCGCCCGCAGTTCCTCGCGCGGCACGACCTTCCACACCGAGCCGTGCGCGTGCAGTTCGGCGGCGGTCGCGGTCCGCGAGGTGTAGTACAGGGTGCGCATCATGTGCTGGGGGACGAGCCGGGCCAGGTGGGTGGCGGCCCCGAGGGCGCCCCGGTCCAGCTCGGGCAGTCCGAAGGTCGCGTCGTCCGAGGCGACGATGGCATCGGCGTTGCCGACCAGGCCGATCCCGCCGCCGAGACAGAACCCGTTCACGGCCGCCACCACCGGCACCTCGCACTCGTACACGGCGGCGAAGGCCTCGTAGCAGCCCCGGTTGGCGCCGATGAGCGAGGCGTGGCCGGTGTCGCGCTGCATCTCCTTGATGTCGACACCGGCGTTGAAGCCGCGCCCCTCGGCGGCGAGGACCACGCACCGGACCTCGGGATCGCGGCCGGCCGCGCGCAGGGCGTCGGCGAGGTCGTACCAGCCCTGCACGGGCAGTGCGTTGACGGGCGGGAAGTCGACTGTGACGAGTGCGATGCCCTTGTCCGGGCTTGAGGTGGAGACACCCATGAGTGGATCAGCTACCTTTCCACCAAACATTTGTTAGGTGAGGAAGGTAGCAGCCGATGGAGCTCAACGGGAGGGTTGTCGTCGTCACCGGCGGAACCCGGGGCGTCGGCGCCGGGATCGCGCGGTCGTTCCTCGCGGCGGGCGCCGAGGTCGTCGTCTGCGCGCGCCGGCCACCGGAGGAACCGGTGACCGTCGAAGGCCGCTCGGCGTCGTTCACCGCCGTCGACCTGCGCAATCCGGCCGCCGTACAGGACTTCTTCGGGTCCGTCGTCCGGCGCCACGGGCGGCTCGACTGCCTGGTCAACAACGCCGGCGGAACCCCGTACCGGCTGCTGGGGGAGGGCGAGGCGGAACGCCACGCGCGGGTCGTCGAGCTCAACCTGATCGCCCCGATGACCGCCTCCGTCGCCGCGTACCCGTGGCTGCGCGAGGCGCGCGGCTCGATCGTGATGATCGGCAGCGTCAGCGGCACCCGCCCCTCGCCGGGCACGGCGGCGTACGGCGCGGCGAAGGCCGGCCTGGAGAACCTGGCCCGCTCCATGGCCGTCGAATGGGCCCCCGAGGTACGGGTCAACTCGCTGGTCCTGGGCATGGTGCGGACCGAGCTGTCCCACCTGCACTACGGCGACGAGAACGGGATCGCGGCGGTCGGCGCGACCGTCCCGCTGGGACGGCTCGCCGAACCCTCCGACGTGGGCGACGCGGCGGTCTTCCTCGCCTCGGACCGGGCGGCGTACGTGAGCGGCGCGAGCCTGCTCGTGCACGGGGGCGGCGAACGCCCGGCGTTTCTGGATGCGGCAACTGCGAACAAGGAGAGCTGACATGGGACGTGGACTCGGGCTGGCCGAGGGCCGAGTGGTCATCGTGACGGGCGCGGGCCGGGGTCTGGGCCGGGCCCACGCGCTGGCCTTCGCGGCGGAGGGCGCGCGGGTCGTGGTCAACGACCTCGGCGTCGGCCTCGACGGCCTGCCGGGACCGGACAGCCCGGCGGCGCAGGTGGTCGCCGAGATCCGGGCGGCGGGCGGGGAAGCGGTGGCGCACGGCGGCGACATCGCCACGACGGAGGGCGCGGCCTCGCTGGTCGAGACGGCCGTCTCGACGTTCGGACGGCTGGACACGCTCGTCAACAACGCGGGGTTCCTGCGCGACCGGATGCTCGTGAACCTGGACGAGGACGACTGGGACGCCGTGATGCGGGTTCACCTCAAGGGGCACTTCCTGCCGCTGAAGCATGCGGCCGCGTACTGGCGGGCGGAGGCGAAGGAAGGCCGAGAGGTGGCCGCGCGGGTCGTGAACACCTCCTCGGGGGCGGGGCTGCTCGGCTCGGTGGGCCAGGGCAACTACAGCGCGGCCAAGGCGGGCATCCTCGGGCTGACCCTGGTCTCGGCGGCGGAGATGGGGCGGTACGGGGTCCAGGTCAACGCGATCGCCCCGGCGGCGAGGACGAGGATGACGGAGCAGACCTTCGCGGACACCATGGCCGCCCCGGAAGCCGGGGCCTTCGACGCGATGGCCCCGGAGAACGTCTCCCCGCTGGTGGTGTGGCTCGGCTCCGACGCCTCGGCCGGGGTCACGGGCCGGGTCTTCGAGGCGGAGGGCGGCCGGATCACGGTGATGGAGGGCTGGCGGCCGGGGCCCACGGCGGACCGGGGCGCGCGGTGGACCCCGGCGGAGGCGGGGGAGACGGCGGCGAAGCTCCTGGCGGAGTCGGAGGCCCCGCAGCCGGTGTACGGGGCGCGCTGACCGGCGCTGACCGGCTGGTGCCGGCCGGGTTTCGGGTGCAGCGTCGGGCCGGGCGGCGGGCGGCGGGCGGGGCTCGGCCCGGGGGTGGGTTCGGCCCTCGGCCGGGACGTGGGTCCGGTGTCGGGCCCGGGTGTGGGTCCCGGCGGCGGCGCCCGGGCGCGGGTCCCGGCGGTGTCCGGCTGTGGTGCCGCGCCTGGTCCCGGGCCCTGCCTGGTCGTCGGTCCCTCGCCCGATCCCGGCTGCCGGTCCCGGGCCTTGCCCGGCCGCCGGTTCCGGGCCGGGGTCAGGTGCGCAACGACCGGCCTCCGGGAGCACCTTGCGCGGCCTCCCCGGCCAAGGGCACCTGGTGCGGCATGAACGCACCGGAGGCGGCGACCTCCGCCAGGCCCTCGGTGCGTTGCTTCAGGCCCTTGACCAGATGGATCCTGTGGCGAGTGCGACCCGTCTCCTCGAGCAGCCTCGTCAGCAGCACGAGCTCCCGCGCCGGCGCCCTCATGCCCGTCTCGACGAGCACCTGCTCCGCCCAGCCGGCCAGGCTTTTTCCGGGGATCACAGCGTTGACCTTGGTTGGCTCAGTGAGCGCGAGGAGGTCCTTGGCCCTGCGCTGCGCGCTGATGAGGCGGCTCAGGCGCGCGCGCTCGAGCATGCGGCCGAGCTCCTCGAAGGCGTCGAACAGCCCGGGCAGGAGAGCTACGGGAAGGTCCCTCGCCACCAGCGACAGCAGCTGATCGGCCTGTTCGTCCGCTCCCTCGTCGCGCAGCGCGACAATGCCGCGGGCGAGGAGCATGGGGTCCTCCGTCCAAGGGGCCGGTACCTTCCCCTGCCACAGGTCGATCTCGGCCCTGGTCTCCCGGTGGGCCTGCGCGCCGCGTTCGGAATCCGCCTGGAGGAGGCGCAGCTCGGATTCGTGCTGCCGCACCAGGTCTTCGAGCCCTTCGAGCCGTTGACCGACACGGTCCAGCTCGTCCTCCAGGTCCTGTACCTGTTGGTGCGTTCCCTCCGCGCGGGCGAACACGTCGGCGAGGCTCGTCTCGAGGCGTTCACGGTGCTGCCGTTCCCGGTCGAGCTGTTCGCGCAGACCGGCCAGGTCGCGTGCGGTCTGGACGCGGTGCTCCTCCAGCGCGATCCGCGAGAACTCCTCCTTGTACTCGCGCGCGACCAGCGGGCCCCTGGCCCGGGCCGCGGCGTAGAGCCGGTTCCAGCCCTCCGCCATCCGGTCCGGGTCCACGGCCTGACGCATGGCCAGCAGCCGGTACAGGGAGGGCAGTAGGGAGGGCCTCGGCAGGTCGGCTCCGCTCAGGTAGCGGGAGAGCCGGCTCGCGTCGATCGCGGCCTCGGGCTCGTTTTCCTTGAGCCACTTGACGATGTCCGTGGAGGACATCCTCAAGTCCTCCCGGAGCTCGCGCAAATGCTGGGCGAACGCGGCGTCCTCCTGGCTCAGGTTCCCGTCCAGGGGACCGAGCCGTTGCGGCGGTTGGGGCCCACGGACGCTCAAGGGCTGCTCCGACATGCACCTTCTCCCTCTTGCGAGGCGCGCAAGTTGCGCTCTGTCGCGCAAGACCGGCTTGCGGCGTCGCCAACATGACGTCCGGGACCTTCCCTTGCTTCAGCGGCCCGACACGGGGCCGGAGAAGATGGAGGACCACGCCATGTCGCGCACCCTACGCACCACCGACCACGAGACGCGCCCGTTCCTGGAGATCCGGGTACGGGGGCTGCACCTGACCGTCGAGCACATCCCCCACCGCTTCCTCACCCTGCTCACCACGCTCGGGGGAGCCGTCGCGGGGGTGATCTGGTTCCCCCGATAGGGGAGTTGGGTGATTCCGGTCACCGTCAGGCGATGTCTTGGTTACGCTCGGCTACAGACCGAACGGAACGCCTCGCGGCGTGAGCTTGGGGGTGACCGCCTCGTGGTCAACATGCGCGATCTCGATCCCAGTGCGTCTCCGCTGGACTACTACGGCTCCGAGCTGCGCCGCCTGAGGGAGGACGCGCAGCTGAAACAGGGGCAGCTGGGGAGCATCGTCTACTGCACGGCCTCCCTGGTCGGGCAGATCGAGACGGCCCGGAAGGTCCCGACCCGGGAGTTCTCCGAACGGGTGGACGCGGCGCTCGGGACCGGTGGGGTGTTCTCCCGGCTGGTGGGCCTGGTGCTGCGCAGCCAGTTGCCGACGTGGTTCCAGGCGTACGCGGAGATGGAGGCGAAGGCGGCGTACATCTCCACCTATCAATGTCAGGTGGTGCACGGGCTGTTGCAGACAGAGGGCTACGCCCGGGCCCTGCTCGGCGTCGATCGCCCCGGGCAAGTCGAAGAGCTATTGGCAGCGCGCATGGAGAGGCAGCGCATTCTGGAGCGCGAGCACCCGCCTGCCTTGTGGGTGGTTCTTGCCGAAGGGGTGCTGTGTCAGCAGGTAGGTGACCGCGAGGTCATGCGGAACCAACTCGCACACCTTTTGGGCTTCCTGGAGCGGCCATGGGTGCAGATCCAAGTGCTGCCCTTCTCGGTCGGACAGCACGCAGGACTGATGGGTTCATTCACCCTCCTCCGCTTCGAGGGCGACCCGGACTTGTTCTACGAGGAAGGCTATGCACAGGGCCATATGACGGCCAACCCATCCGTGATCAGGGAGCGTTCGGTCGGTTACGCTCGATTGCAGGCTGCCGCCCTCTCCCCTGAGGCTTCGGCTGAGCTGATCGCCCGTGTGATGGAGGAACGCTATGGTGACGGACCTGAACCTGACCGGAGCGGTATGGCGTAAGTCGTCGTACAGCGGAACCACCGGCGGCGAGTGCGTCGAGTGCGCCCCCCTCGGTGACGCCACCTGGCGCAAGGCTTCGTACAGCGGCAGCAGCGGCGGCGAGTGCGTAGAGGTCGCCGCCCAGCCCTGCCTAGTCGCCGTGCGGGACTCCAAGAACCCCGGCGGCCCCGCCTTCACCGTCGGCCCCGCCGCCTTTGCCACCTTCATCGGGGCCCTGTAAGCGAGAGCCACCACCGCGGGGCGGGGCCCGGAAAGGTGCCCGCCCCCCCCCCATACCCCGCAGCGGGGACAGGA
>NZ_JBSGXB010000298.1:0-9194 GCF_053609185.1 Streptomyces sp. NPDC054956
CCCGCCACACAGTGTGTGGCGGGGGCCCCTCGGCTTGATGCTGTCTTGCTGTGCTGTCGTCCGGCTGTCAGGCGGACTTGCGGCTGTCCCGCGGATGCACGGCAATGTTCATGGCGCCGGAACGAAGGACCGCGAGCCTCTCGGCAAGCACTTCCTCCAGCTCCTCGCGGGTGCGCCGCTCCATGAGCATGTCCCAGTGCGTTCGCGCAGGCTTGCCCTTCTTCTCTTCGGGCCCGTCCCCGTCCACCAGGAGTGCCATGGCGCCGCACGCCTTGCACTCCCACTCCGGCGGAATTTCTGCCTCAACCGAGAACGGCATCTCAAATCGATGTCCGTTCTGGCATGCGTACTCCACCGCCTGGCGCGGGGCCAGATCGATGCCGCGGTCCGTCTCGTAGCTGGTAACCACGAGCCGCGTACCGCGGAGAGCTCGCTCACTCATGAATCGTGCCTCCCGGGCTTGTCGCCCACAGGACAGGTGTCGCTGTCGTCGTCATCCGGTCAACGTCCGGTCGGCGGTATAGATTCCCGCTCCGGGTCATGCGTCGCCCGTCGTGCCGCCCCTTGTTGTACCCACCAGTGCCCGTTTTGTCACATCTGGCAGCAGATGTCACCCAACGTCTTCACTTCATGAGCACGCAGTAACGGTCCGCCTGGCAGGCCAAAGGCGTACACTACCGGCCCTTCGCTTGAACGTCGAAATTCGTTCCGAATTCGCGTCCAGGACCGCTGCGAGATCCACGCGGATCCACCCGGATCCGGGCGGATCGCCGCTCGGACCGCTCAGATCCGCTCGGGTACAGGATTGCCCGCGGCCTCCACCGCACGCCGCATCGGCACTCTGGCGAGCAGCACGAAACCCAGTGCGAAGAAGACCACCAACGAGATGATCGCGTCCCGGTAGCTGCCCGTGACCTGGTAGGTGAGGCCGAAGACGAGCGGTCCGATCCAGCTCAGCCCGCGGTCGCTCATCTCGTACGCCGAGAAGTACTCGGCTTCCTTGCCCGCCGGGACCAGGTGGGAGAACAGGGAGCGCGACAGCGCCTGGCTCCCGCCCAGCACCAGCCCGATCATCGCGGCGAGTGCGAAGAACCACACCGGGGTCCGGGCCGGCAGGAAGTATCCGGCGGCCAGGGTCACCCCCCAGGCGGCCAGCGATCCGAGAATCGTCCTCTGGGCTCCGTACCGCACGGCCAGCCGGCCCATCCCCAGCGCACCGGCCACCGCCAGGACCTGAACGAGCAGGATCGCCCCGATGAGGGTGGACTGCTCCAGTTTCAGCTCCTCCGACCCGTAGACCGAGGCCTGGGAGATCACCGTCTGCACGCCGTCGTTGTAGATCAGGTACGCCAGCAGGAACGACAGGGTCAGCGGGTAGCGCCGCATGTCCTTCAGGGTGGCGACGAGCTGCTTCCATCCGCTGACGGCCGGGGCCGCGCCCGGTTCCCGGACCACGGCGCGGTCCCGCAGCCGGTTCAGCGGGATCAGCGCGAAGGCCCCCCACCACAGGCCGGCGGAGGCCAGGCAGATCCGGATGGCCATGCCCTCGGTGAGGCCGAAGGAGTCGTGGCCCATGTAGAGCGCCAGGTTCATGACGAGCATCAGCGAGCCCGAGGTGTAGCCGAAGGCCCAGCCGCGCGAGGAGACCGTGTCCCGCTCGTCCGGCGTGGAGATCTGCGGCAGATAGGCGTTGTACAGCACCATCGAGACCGAGAGCGAGGCGTTCGCGACGATCAGGAGCAGCCCGCCCAGCAGGTAGCGCTCACCGTTCAGGAAGAACATTCCGGTCGTCGCCGCGGCCCCCGTGTACGCGGCCACGGCCAGCAGCGGCTTCTTGCGGCCGGTCCGGTCGGCGACCGCCCCCGCCAGCGGCATGAGCAGCACGGCCAGGATCACCGACGCGGACACCACGTAGGCGAAGAAGGAACCGGCCCGCACCGGGATCCCCAGCGGACGCACGTAGCCCTCGGCGTCCGCCGCGGCCTTGGCGATCGAGGTGAGGTACGGCCCGAGGAACACGGTGAGCACGCTCGCCGAGTACACGGACACCGCGAAGTCGTAGAAGTACCAGCCACGTTGTTCGCGCTTGCGCGCGGCCGCCGCCGCGGCGGCTCTGCCGTCCTCGGAACCCGGTTCCGCTTCGTCCGTCGTCTGCGCGCTCATGGCGGCCCCCTCGCTGGTCCCCGTAACGCGCCGGCCCCCGATGCCGTCGCGGGGCCGCGGGCAGTGTCAGGCCCAGGACCCGCGCCGGTCCAGAACCGTGCGCAAGATGTCGATCCGGTCGGTCATGATGCCATCGACTCCCAGGTCGAGGAGAGCCTCCATACGTTCCGGTTCGTTCACGGTCCACACGTGCACCTGCAGACCCCGCGCGTGGGCGGTCCGTACGAAGCGCCGGTCCACCACGCGGATGCCCGCCTGGGTCTCGGGAACCTGCGCCGCCACCGCGCCGGCCCGCAGGGCCGCCGGGATCGCGAACGAGCGCAGCCGCAGCCCGAGCACGCCGGCGACCCCGTACGAGGTCGCCAGCCGGGGGCCGGCGATCTTCTGGGCCCGGGCGACCCGGCTCTCCGAGAACGAGCCCACGCAGACCCGGTCCCAGACCCCGGCCCGCGCGATCAGGTTGACCAGCGGGTGCAGGGCGGACTCGTCCTTGAGGTCCACGTTCCACCGGGCGTCCGGGAACTCCTCCAGGAGGTCCTCGAAGAGCGCGAGGGGCTCGGTCCCGCCGACCCGGGCCTCCCGGATGCGGCTCCACTGCTGCTCCCGGATGCGGCCGTGCCCGTCGGTGACCCGGTCCAGGGTCGCGTCGTGGAAGGCGACCAGCTTCCCGTCGGCGCTGGCGTGCACATCGGTCTCGAAGTACCGGTAGCCCGCGTCGGCGGCCCGCCGGAAGGCGGCGGCGGTGTTCTCCAGCCCGTCCGCGGCCCCGCCGCGGTGGGCGAAGGCGATCGGACCCGGGTGGTCGAGATAGGGGTGGGGGAGGGGTGCGTGCGTCACCGCGGCAGTATGCCCCCTGTTCCCCCTGGGACGGGAGCGGCCCGGTGGCCGTCCGGTGAACGGCCCGCCGGTCACCCGCCGGACGCTGCACAGGGGATCGCGCACGGGGCCTCCCCATTTCGCGTGGGGCGTTCTGTGGCACCCTGGACCGGCAGGACCAGTCCAATACCGGCCCGTAGTGGTCCGGTGGGAGCCAATTCGACGAAGGTGGACCGGACGACATGGCGCAGTGGACCTCGGCCGTGGGTGCCGCACAGCTCGGCCGGCTCATCACCTCCCAGCAGGGGCGGCCCGCCGTGCCCGGGGCGCGCAAGCTGCCCGCGTACCGCACGCTCGCCGACGGCATCCGGCTGCTGGTCCTCGAAGGCCGCGTCCCCGTCGCCGCCCGGCTCCCCGCCGAGCGGGAGCTGGCCGTCGCGCTCGCCGTCAGCCGCACCACCGTGGCCGCCGCCTACGAGGCCCTGCGCGGCGAGGGGTTCCTGGAGTCCCGCCGGGGCGCCGGCAGCTGGACCTCCGTACCCGCCGGCAACCCGATGCCGGCCCGCGGCCTGGAGCCCCTGCCCCCCGAGTCGCTCGGCTCGATGATCGACCTGGGCTGCGCCGCGCTCCCGGCCCCCGAGCCCTGGCTCACCAAGGCCGTCCAGGGCGCCCTGGAAGAGCTCCCGCCGTACGCGCACACCCACGGGGACTACCCGGCCGGGCTGCCCGCGCTGCGCCGCATGCTCGCCGACCGCTACACCGAGCGCGGCATCCCGACCATGCCCGAGCAGATCATGGTCACCACCGGTGCGATGGGCGCCATCGACGCCATCTGCAGCCTCTTCGCGGGGCGCGGCGAGCGGATCGCCGTCGAATCCCCCTCCTACGCCAACATCCTGCAGCTGATGCGCGCCGCCGGGGTCCGCCTGGTGCCCGTCGCCATGGGCGAGGGGCTGTCCGGCTGGGACATGGACGTCTGGCGGCAGGTACTGCGCGACTCCGCCCCCCGGCTGGCCTACGTCGTCGCCGACTTCCACAATCCGACCGGGGCGCTCGCCTCCGACGAGCAGCGCCGCGCGATGGTGGAGGCGGCCCGCTCGGCGGGCACCGTGCTCGTGGCCGACGAGACCATGATCGAGCTCCAGCTCGACCCGGCGATGGAGATGCCCCGCCCGGTCTGCTCCTTCGACCCGGCCGGCTCCACCGTCATCACCGTCGGCTCCGCGAGCAAGGCCTTCTGGGCCGGCATGCGCATCGGCTGGGTCCGCGCGGCCCCCGACGTCATCCGCAGCCTCGTCGCCGCCCGCGCCTACGCCGACCTGGGCACGCCCGTGCTGGAACAGCTCGCGGTGAACTGGCTGATGCGCACCGGCGGCTGGGCCGATGCCGTGGAGATCCGCCGCGACCAGGCCCGCGAGAACCGGGACGCGCTGGTGGCGGCGGTGCGCCGGGAGCTGCCGGACTGGGAGTTCCGGGTCCCGCTGGGCGGACTGACGCTGTGGGCCCGCGCGGGCGGGCTGTCCGGCTCCCGGCTGGCCGAGGTGGGGGAGCGGGTCGGCGTACGGGTTCCCTCGGGGCCCCGGTTCGGCGTCGACGGAGCCTTCGAGGGGTACGTCCGGCTCCCCTTCACGGTCGGCGGCCCCGTGGCCGAGGAGGCGGCGGCCCGGCTGGCGGCCGCGGCCCGGCTGGTCGGCACGGGCGCGGGCGGCGGCGGCGCGGAGCCGCCGCGCACGTTCGTCGCGTAGAGCGGGGAGTCACGGGGCTGCGGGCCCCCTACGGGGCGTCCGCCGGGACCTCGGGGATCTCCGAGGCGTCGATGGCTCCGGCCTGGGCCGGCGGCTGGACGATGTGCAGCGGCTTGCCCAGCGTGACCCGGTCCGGGACGGGCGCCGGCGCGGCCTGCCGCTCGGGCAGGAGCTCCAGTACCGCCTGCCGGTGCGCCGGGTGCGTGGAGTCGTCGTACGGGTCCGGAGTGGCGGGCACCTGAAGCCGGTGCACGGGGCCGGCGGCGAGCCGGGCGTACCCGCGGCCCGGCGGCAGCTGGGCCGTCGGCGTGGTGTGCGGGGGCAGCCCCAGCACGTCGGCGATCTGCTGGATCGCGGCGGACCCGAGCACCACCCGGGCCCTGGTGTGCTGCCAGACGGAGTCGTGCAGCAGCTCGAGGTGGTCGAAGTGCTCGGCCACCACGACGGTGATGTGCGCGGCGCGCCCGTGCCGCAGCGGCACCTGGAGCTGCGCGAGCGGATCGGGGCCGCCCTCGGCGGTGGCCAGGTGGGCCAGCACGGTGGGGCGGTCGAGCAGGATCCACAGCGGACGCCGGGTGTCCTCGGGGGCGGGCCGGCCGGCCTCGCGGGCGCGGTGGACGGCGATCAGCCGCCGTTCGGTCTCCCTCGCGGCCCATTCCAGCGTGGCCAGTGCCCCGGCGGGCCCGCATTCCACGGCGAGGACGCCGGCGCGGCCGGCGAGGCACGCGTACTCGCCGCTGCCGCCGCCCTCCAGGATCAGTACGTCGCCGCCGTGCCGCAGGGCCTGGAGGGCGATCGAGCGCAGCAGCGTGGAGGTTCCGCTGCCGGGCTGGCCGACGGCCAGCAGGTGGGGCTCGGTGGAGCGGGCGCCGGTGCGCCAGATGACCGGGGGCATGTCGCGGGGCTCGTCGCCCTCCACGACGGGCAGGGTGCGCTGCACGCTGCCCGGGTCGGTGAAGCCGAGCACGGTCTCACCGGGAGAGGTCACGAAAGGCTGGGCGGCGATACCTGTCGGCAGCGCCGCCAGCACACTCAGGTCGAGCTGGTTGCCCTCCTCGTCCCAGTCGAAGAGATACTCCCGTCCGCGGCCGGACTTGGCGTGCAGCAGTGCCTCGATCCGGGCCCTGGACGCGGCCTCGCCATCGGTGAAGTAGGCCGGGTAGCGGATGTGGAGCCGCGTGACGCGGCCCGCCTCGTCGAACTCGTAGCCGCTGAAGGCCTTGTCCCACTCCCCGCCGTGGGCGAAGAGCGGATGGGGGTCCTCCGGGATGCTGAAGTACGGCACGAGGGCTTCGTAGAGGGAGCCGAGGCGTTCGGTCTCGGCATCGCTGGGCCCGGTCTTCGCCGGGGTGCGGTCGCGTCCCTGCCAGGCCGCCGCCGCCATGAGGGTGATCAGGGCGGTGAGGGGTCCGTAGGGGGCGAGCGCGACCACGAGGACGCAGGCGGCTCCCAGGAACAGCGCGGGACCACGCTTGTCCTTGGGGGTGTCGCACCATTTGCGCCGCCCGGCCGAGGCCAGGATGCGCAGGCCGCGTCCGATGGTGAGGAGCGGATGGAGGACGTCCGTGGCGCTGTCGGCGGCCGTGCGAGCGATGTCGCGGCCCCGGGTCAGCGACATGGTGCCGCTGGTGAGGATGCGGGGAAGTGGGCGCCGGGCCACGGGCGTCTCCTGGAGTTGTGGGTGCTTCGGGTGAGTGCCGGCGGCGGGCGCTAGAGCTTGATCCCGCCGAGAAGGCTCGCGAGGCTCGCCGTGCTCGCCGTGATGCTGGGCGCGATGGCGGAGCCGGCGAGGAAGAAGCCGAAGAGCGCGCACACGAACGCGTGCGTCAGCTTCATGCCGTCCTTCTTGAAGAAGAGGAAGCAGATGATGCCGAGCAGTACGACACCTGAGATGGACAGGACCATGAGTGGTTCTCCTGGTAGGTGGGGACAGTCACCATCAGTTCTTCCAGGCTCACAGGAAGTATCAATGCGATAAAAGGTGCATACGGGTGAATCCGGGAGTTTTTCACTTGACCGGCCCAGCCCGGCTGGCGTGCCGGGTGCGTCGGACGCAAGGAGTCGCGAGGTGATCATTGCCTCGGCCCGCCCCGCTCATGTGCAGGTCCGGGCGCTACGCTGGCGATTCACCCGTACGGACGCAGTGCCGTGCGCACCCCTGCCCCTGCCCGTGAAAGGCGGTACGACCGATGAGTGAGCACGTCGAGAACAGCTCCCAGGGCTCGGACGTTCCCGACGAGGACGTCATCGAGCTGGCCACCAAGATCTTCGACCTCGCCCGGCAGGGTGAGACCGAGACCCTCGCCGCCTACCTCGACGCGGGCGTGCCGGCGAACCTCACCAACGACCGCGGCGACACCCTCGTCATGCTCGCCGCCTACCACGGCCACGCCGACGCCGTCACGGCCCTGCTCGCCCGCGGCGCCGAGGCCGACCGCGCCAACGACCGCGGCCAGACCCCGCTCGCAGGAGCCGTCTTCAAGGGCGAGGAGGCCGTCATCCGCGCACTGCTCGCCGGAGGCGCCGACCCGAACGCCGGAACGCCCTCCGCCGTGGACACGGCGCGCATGTTCGCCAAGGCCGACCTGCTGGAACTTTTCGGAGCCAAGTAGTCCACTTCTGGTGGCTTCTTGCTCGCCCCGTGGCCGGTCCAGACCTCACGGGTTGGTCACGGCGGCCTTAAATGTGGTCGCGGCGCACAAACCGCCTGGGTCATCATGGCGTCGGATTCGATTCGCGGACACGACGGACGGGCAGGAGCGGGCAGGACACATCGGGTGTCCGACCCCCACCCCTGCCGGGGGACCCGGCCGTCCTGGCCGCGAAGCACCGACGAGAGTGAGAAGGCAATGGTCTACATCGAGCGGAACAAGACGGCGACGGCGGACGTCCTCACATGCTGTTACGCGGCCCTGTGAACTCCGATTCCCGGTCGCGTCCCCAGCTTGATTTGAGGCCATTCCCATGTTCGAACCAGTCATAGCGCCTAGCGGCACCCTGCTCGGGCTCCTCCAGCGGGGCCGCGGCGACGGAACGCTGCACGCGCTCGCCGCGCCCAGGGCCGAGGCCCTCACGGCGCTCAACGAGTGCGTGACCGGCGACCCCCGCCGGGACTGGCAGGTCGAGAACCGATCCCTGTACTACGCCAGGCTCTACCTGGACCTCGACGGCCCCCTGGGCGAGATCGAGGCCCACCTCTTCGGCGTGGACGACCTCGTGGACGAGGACGACCACCGCACCGGCCTGGCCCTGTCCGTCCTCGGTCACCTGGCCTCGTACGGCCGCGACGACGCGCTCATGCTGCTGCGCCGTTACGCCGCCACGGGCGCCAACTGGGCCTGGGCCCTCGACGAGCTCGCCCTGCGCGACGACGACGAGGGGCTGCGCTCACTGGCGGGCCCCGTCCTCGCCCGCTTCCCGGCCACCGCCGAGGGCGAGGCGCGGCTGGCCGCCGCCGTCCGCGACGCCTACGAGCCCCGGCCCTGGCGCTTGTGGGAAGAGGCACCCGAGGCCCCCGAAAACGCCGCGCGCCTGCGCGCCGCCCGACAGCAGGGCTCCTTCGACCGCTGGCAGCGCCAGCTCACCCCGCGCGGCCCCCAGCCCGGCTGGGGAGTCCAGGCCGTCTTCGACTGGGCCGCCGACGGGCTGAGCAGAGGCACCCCGCTGCACGTGCCCGCAGCCCGCTGCCTGGCCGCGGTGGCCACCCCCGAGGACCGCCCCGCGATCCTCGCGGCCGCCGCCGGAGCCTCGGGAGAAGCCGCCCGGGCCACCGCACTGCACCACCTGGTCCTCGCCGAGCCGGAGAATCCGGCCGTACTGGACCTCATCGAAGCCGCCGGGGACGAGCCGGCCGTAGCCGCCTACGCGCGCATGTGCGGCCCCGGAGCCGTCGAACGGGCCCGGCGCTGGGTCCACCGTCCCGACGCCCTCGGAGCGGCCGCGGCGACCCTCCTGGCCGCCCGTGGCGGAGCCGAGGACGCCCACCTGGTCCTGGGAGCCCTGCGCTCCACGGTCCGCGGCTCCGGACCCGACTCGACGCCGCTCTTCGCCCTGGTCGACGGAGCGGGCCGGCTCGCGATCGGCTGCGCGGCCCCGGTGCTGCGCCACATCTACCGCGAGACGGCCTCGTCCCACCTGCGCGGCCGGGCCGCCCGGGCCCTGGCGGCCACGGACCCCTCCTTCGCGGCGGGCTTCGCGGTCGAATGCCTCTGGGACTGCGAGGAGACCACCCGCGAGGTGGCCGCCCACCATGCCGAGACGGCCGACGCCCGCGTCGCGCCGAGACTGCGCCGACTGGCCGCCGATCCGGCGGAGGAAGAGGAAGTGCAGTCCGCGGTACGGAGCCGGATCGCCCCGGAATCGGCCGTCTGAGCCGCCGCCCGGCAGCCACCCGAAACGCAGCGCGCCCCCGGTCCGGGAAGGACCGGGGGCGCTGTGCCGTCACCGGAAGCACGAGGCCCGGTCTACGGC
>NZ_JBSGXB010000299.1:0-9180 GCF_053609185.1 Streptomyces sp. NPDC054956
GCCCCCACGTTCGCGCACGTGGGGGCGGCCCGGGTCAGGGGGCCGGAGGGGCCCGGTGGGTCAGTCCTCCGGGAGTTCGACCGGGGCGATCTCGTCGTAGAGGTCGCCCGGGCCCGGGTTGGTGGAGTCCGTGGACCCGCCGAGGTGGTGCATGACGCCCCACACGGCGTTCAGCGCCGTCTGGACCGCACCCTCCGCCCAGCCCGCCGTCCAGGAGATGTCGTCGCCCGCGAGGAAGATGCCGCGCTTGTCCTCGGGGAGGCGGTCCTGCATGAAGTGGGTGAACAGGCGCCGCTGGTAGCGGTAGTGGCCCGGCAGGTTGGCCTTGAACGCGCCCATGAAGTAGGGCTCGTTCTCCCAGGAGACCGTCACCGGGTTGCCGATGATGTGGCGGCGGATGTCGACCTTCGGGTAGATCTCGCCGAGGGACTTCAGCATGACCTCCATCCGCTCGTTCGCGGACAGCGGCAGCCACTTGAGGCTGTCGTCGCACCAGGTGTAGGACAGGCAGATGACGGCCGGCTTGTCGGGGCCGTTGTCCAGGAGGTACGTGCCGCGGGTCATGCGGTCCGTGAGGGTCATCGACATGACGTCGCGACCCGTCTCCTCGTCCTTGTCCAGCCAGAAGGGGCGGTCCACCGGGATGAAGAGCTTGGACGACTCCATGTAGTGGGTGCGCTCGATCGCCGTCCAGTGGTCGATCGGGAACAGCGAGTCGTCGCACGCGATCTTGGACAGCAGCATCCAGGACTGGGCCGTGAAGATCGCGGCGCGGTACGTGCGGATGTCGCCGGTGGCGTCCGTCACCGTGATGCGGTTGCCCGCCGTGCGGTGCAGGCGGGTGACCGCCGGACGCGGGGTGCCGTCGTGGAGGGAGGACAGCGAGGTGCCCTGCGCCCAGTGGACGATCTTCTCCGGCTCGCGCTCCCACATGCGCAGCGGGAGCTGCTGCGAGCCGCCCACGATGCCGCGGTGGTGGTCGTCGGCCTCGGTGTAGACGACGCGCAGGATCTCGAGGATCGAGTTCGGGAAGTCGGTGTCCCAGCCGCCGGTGCCGAAGCCGACCTGGCCGAAGATCTCCCGCTTGCGGAAGGACTTGAAGGCCTCGGACTTGCAGAGGAAACCGTAGAAGGTCTCGTCGTCGAGCTTCTCGACGAGCTTCGCCCAGATCTCGCGGATGCGCGGGACGTCCCGCTCGCGCATCGCGGTGTTCATGTCGGAGAAGTCGGCGCCCTCGTCGAGGCAGTCGTTCCACGCGGCGGCCACGTCGCGGTAGATCTGCGGGAGGTCCGCGATGGTCTCGGCGTAGTGGGTCTCGCCCTTGAGGTCGACGACCGTCGAGGGGGTGGCCTCGGCGAGCGGGTTCGGGAAGGGCTCGGTGACCAGGCCGACGAGGTCGATGTAGTGCTGGAGGGCCGTGGAGGACGGCGGGAAGCGCATGGCGCCCATCTCCGCGGTCAGTCCCTCGGTGCCCGCGCCCTCGAAGCCCACCGTGCGCAGTCGGCCACCGATCTGGTCGGCCTCGTAGACGACGGGCTTGAGGCCCATCTTCATCAGCTCGTAGGCGGAGATGATGCCGGACAGCCCGCCGCCGATGACGGCGACCTCGGTGCCGTGCTCGGTCGCCGGTATCTGGCCCAGGCCCGCCGGGTGCGCGAGGAAGTCGTCGTACGCGTAGGGGAAGTCCGGTCCGAACATCGTGATCGGCGGCTGACCGTCGCTGTGCGGGACGGCGGTGGTGGGCACCGTGGACGTCATGGGGTACGACTCCTAGCGGGGTGGGGCAGGGGGGAAGGTCGAGCGGGGGCGGCGGGACCGCGGTCAGACGAGCGAGGCGTACAGGCCGGGGCGGCGGTCGCGCAGGTACGGGTTGGTCTCGCGCGAGACCCGCAGCAGCTCGGGGTCGGCTTCGCCGAACACCAGCTCCTCGCCGCGGCCGGCCCGGGTCCGGGTGACCCCGTCGGGGCTCGCCAGGCAGCTCAGGCCGACGAACTCGAACTCGCCCTCGGGGCCGGTGCGGTTGACGTACGCGATGTACATCTGGTTCTCGAAGGCCCGTACGGGGACCAGCTGTTCGGCGACGAACTGGAACGGGTGCATCTGCGCCGTCGGCACCAGGAGGAGGTCGGTGCCGGCGAGCGCGTGGGCCCGGACGTTCTCGGGGAACTCCACGTCGTAGCAGATCATGATGCCGATGCGGAGACCGCCGAGGTCCGCCTGGACGACGGGGGTGTCGCCGGGGGTGAAGGCGTCCTGCTCGAAGCAGCCGAAGAGGTGGGTCTTGCGGTAGTTCGCCAGCCGGGTCCCGTCGGGGCCGATGAGCTGCGCCGTGTTGTAGACGGCCTCGCCGTCCCGCTCGGGGTACCCGTAGAGCACGGCCACCCCGTGGCGGCGGGCGATCTCGCCGATGGCGCGGGCGGACATGCCGTCGGCCGGCTCGGCGAGGCGGGCGATGTCCTCGATCTCCAGCGCGTAGCCGGTGAGGAACATCTCCGAGGTCACGAGGAGCCCGGCCCCCGCCTGTGCGGCGCGCGCCGCGGCCTCGTCGAGCGCCTTCAGGTTGTCGGCGGTGTCGCCGAGCCTTCCGGAACTCTGGAGGAGGGCGGTGCGCAGCGGGGGCATGGGCGTACCTCTGTGGCAGGAGGGGTGGGAGTCCTATAGACGGTACGTTCGCGCGTTCGACCCCGACAAGCCGTGACCGTTGCGCTCGGCGCATCGATTCGTTGCGCATTGCCGGGCCGGTGCGGCGATTCGTTGCGCGGAGGCCGTCCGAAGGCCCCGGGAGGGTCTCGCGGTGGTGCCGGGCGGGTCCCGTGGGTCCCGCCCGGTGCCCTGTCCGGCGCCCCTTCCGGCGCCCCTTCCGGTTCCCTATCCCGCCGTACGGAAGGCCGGGTCCGTGCCGAGCCGGCGCAGGTCTTCCAGGATGTCGGGGGTGTGGTTCGAGACCACGCGGCCGCTCCAGCCGTCACAGAGGGCGGGGACCGTGAGGGCGCCGTCGTGGTGGTGTCCGGAGGCCTCGTAGGCGCGGCGCAGCTCGTCGTGGGCGGCGGAGCCGCGGGAGCCGGGCGGCAGGACGGTCAGGGCCACGGAGCCGCACAGGCCGAAGGAGGCGAGCGCGGAGGCCACGCCCAGGCAGCTCGGACAGTCGTCGTCGGCGAGGTAGATCCGGTACCGGTGCGGGACGGGCGAGAACCCGGTGCCGATCCGCCCCCGCAGGGATTCCTCCGGCCGGGTGCGGGGGTGGGGCGGCTGGTCCGGAACCCGGGCATGGCTCTCGTCGGGCGTCCGGGGACGGGCGGGAGCCTGGAAAGGGCTCTGGACGGGGGTGTGGACATGGCCCTGGGCAGAGCTCCGGACAGGGCTCTGGGCAGGGTTCTGGACATGGGTGTGGGACATGGCTCTCCATCGGTCCGTGTGCGTACGCGCTGGCTCGGCTGGGCCCTCAGGCGGCCGGGGCCGAGGCGCTGCAGACGCGCAGGAGATCGATGTGGAGGCGACGGGTGAGCCAGGAGCGGAAGAGGGGTGCGGGTGACGTGACGAGCTGATCCACCGGCTCCCCCTCGTGTCCGCGGCCCCCGTTAGGCTGGCCATCGCAGTCTCGTGCCGCCGCCTGGGGGCGTCAAGACCGCCCGCGCCGATCGGAAGGAATCTCCCCCATGTCCCGTGCGTCCCGGCCCGATTCGGTCCTCGACAATCCCGTCTGGGCGGCGCTCGAAGGCCCGCACCGGGAGTTCGCCGAGACCGGGCCCGCCGGGCTCGCCGCCCGCTACGCCTCCGGCGTATCGCCCTTCGCCGGGCTCGCCGATCCCGAGGATCCGCGCGCGTGGGCCGATCTGGCGGAGCTCGTCGGCCCCGGCCGGGAGGTCTGGCTGACCGGGCTGCCGACCCCGCCCGCCGGCTGGCAGACCCTGGTGTCCCTGCCGGGCGTACAGCTCGACGGCCGGCCCGTGCGGGGCAAGGAGGAACCCGAGGCGGTCCTGCTGGGCCCCGCCGACGTGCCGGAGATGCTGGAGCTGGTCGAGCTGGCCAGGCCCGGCCCGTTCGGCGACCGCACCGTGGAGCTGGGCACGTACCTGGGCATCCGCCGCGGCGGCCGGCTCGTCGCGATGGCCGGCGAGCGGATGCGCCCGCCGGGCTGGTCGGAGATCAGCGCCGTGTGCACGCACCCCGACCACCGGGGCCAGGGGCTGGCCGGGCGGCTGATCCGCGCGGTCGTGGCCGCCGTCGAGGAGCGCGGCGACAGCCCGTTCCTGCACGCGGCCGCGCAGAACACCTCGGCCATCGGGCTGTACGAGGCGATGGGGTTCACCCTGCGCAGGGAGCCCTTGTTCATCGGGCTTCGCACTCCCGACATGAAGGGTTAACACGGTTTGACACGGCGGCCGTTGTGGCCGGGCTCCGACTGGCCTAGCGTCGGAGGCACGAACGGAACGGGGGTGGCACGGCATGACCGCAAGGACCGGTGGCGGGCCCGTCTCCCCGCGCAGCGCCGTACGCCTGCACTCCCGCGCGCACATCGACCTCCAGCGCGTCGCCGCCTCCCTCTGTCGTTCCTGATCAGCGTTCCGCGTTACGCGCCCCCTGGGGGGTGCTTCCAGCCGCGCCGTCCGATCAGGAGGCAGTTCCGCCATGCCCGTTCCCCCTTCCCGCTCCCCCGGGTCCCGCTCCCCGGAGATCCGCCTCGCCGTCGCCCTGGACGGCGCGGGCTGGCATCCGGCCGCCTGGCGCGAACCGGGCGCGGACGCCGCCCGGTTGTTCACCGCCGGCTACTGGGCAGCGCTCGTCGCCGAGGCCGAGGCCGGGCTGCTGGACTTCGTCACCTTCGAGGACTCACTGAGCCTGCAGTCCACCGATCCGGCCGGGCCCGACGGGCGCAGCGACCTCGTGCGCGGCCGGCTCGACGCGGTGCTGGTCGCCGCCCGGGTCGCGCCGCTCAGCCGGCACATCGGGCTGGTGCCGAGCGTGACGGCCACCCACACCGAGCCCTTCCACGTCTCGAAGGCGCTCGCCACCCTGGACTACGTCAGCCGCGGGCGGGCCGGCCTGCGCGTGCAGATCTCCGAACGGGCGGACGAGGTACGCCACTTCGGGCGCCGTGCGGCGGGGGCGGACACCGCCGCGCTGTACGGGGAGGCCGCCGACCACGTCGAGGTGGTCCGCCGGCTGTGGGACAGCTGGGAGGACGACGCCGAGATCCGCGACGTGGCCACGGGCCGCTTCGTCGACCGCGCCAAACTGCACTACATCGACTTCGAGGGGCGCCACTTCAGCGTGAAGGGGCCCTCCATCACCCCGCGGCCGCCGCAGGGCCTGCCGCCGGTCGCCGCGCTCGCCTCCGACGCCGCCGGCTACCCGTTCCTCGCCGGGTCCGCGGACATCGGCCACGTGACCCCGGGCGATGCCGACGAGGCCCGCGCCGCGGTGGCGGCCCTCCCCTCCACCCCGCACGTGTTCGGCGAGCTGACGGTCTTCCTCGACGGGAAGCCGGCGGACGCGGAGCGCCGGCTGCAGCGGCTGGACGCCCTGCACGGGGCCGCGTACACGAGTGACGCCCGCATCTTCGCCGGGACGCCGGAGCTGCTCGCGGACCTGCTGCTGGAGTGGCACGAGGCCGGGCTGAGCGGGTTCAGGCTGCGGCCAGGCGTGCTCGCCCACGACCTTCCGGCGATCACCCGCGGGCTGGTCCCGGAGCTGCAGCGACGCGGGGCGTTCCGGCGCGCGTACGGGGCCTCCTCGCTGCGCGGGCTGCTGGGGCTGGAGCGGCCCGCGAACCGGTACGCGGCCGCCGCTGCCCCCGGCGCCCCCGCGGGCTCCGCCCCCGCCTCCCTCTCCGCCTGATCCCCCGGAAGGACCGACAGCCGTGAGCAAGCCGCTCAAGCAGATCCATCTCGCCGCGCACTTCCCCGGGGTCAACAACACCACCGTGTGGAGCGATCCGGCCGCCGGGAGCCACATCGAGTTCGACTCCTTCGTCCATTTCGCCCGGACCGCCGAGCGCGCCAAGTTCGACTTCCTCTTCCTCGCCGAAGGGCTGCGCCTGCGCGAACAGGGCGGCGAGATATACGACTTGGACGTGGTCGGGCGGCCCGACACCTTCACCGTGCTGGCCGCGCTCGCCGCCGTCACCACCCACCTCGGGCTGACCGGCACCATCAACTCCACCTTCAACGAGCCGTACGAGGTGGCCCGCCAGTTCGCCTCGCTGGACCACCTCTCGGGCGGCCGGGCCGCCTGGAACGTGGTCACCTCGTGGGACGCCTTCACCGGGGAGAACTTCCGGCGCGGCGGGTTCCTGCCGCGCGAGCAGCGCTACGAGCGGGCGCGGGAGTTCCTCGCCACCGCGAACGAGCTGTTCGACTCCTGGGACGGTGGCGAGGTCCTCGCCGACCCGGTCTCCGGGGAGTTCCTGCGGGACGCGGGTGCGGGCTCCTTCGCCCACCGGGGCGAGCAGTTCGACATCGCCGGGCACTTCAACGTGCCCCGCGGCCCCCAGGGGCGGCCCGTGGTCTTCCAGGCGGGCGATTCGGACGAGGGCCGGGAGTTCGCGGCGGCCGGCGCGGACGCCATCTTCGGCCGGCACTCCACCCTGGACGCGGGCCGCGCCTTCTACGCGGACGTGAAGGGGCGCCTGGCCCGGTACGGCCGCACCCCCGAGGAGCTGAAGATCCTGCCGGCGGCCACCTTCGTACTCGGGGACACCGACGCCGAGGCGCGGGAGCTGGCCCACGAGGTGCGGCTCGCGCAGGTCAGCGGGGCGACCGCGATCAAGTACCTGGAGCACGTGTGGAACCGGGACCTGTCGGGCCACGACCCGGACGGGCCGCTGCCGGACGTCGATCCCGTCCCCGGGGAGAACACCGTCGCGCAGGGGCGGGCCAGCGTGCGCATGCACCGCGATCCGGTGGCCGTCGCGCGAGAGTGGCGGGAGCTGGCCGCCGCCCGGGGCCTGTCGATCCGGGAGCTGGTCATCGAGACGACCGGCCGGCAGTCCTTCGTCGGCTCGCCGCTCACGGTGGCCCGGGCCATCGACAGCCTGGTCCAGGCGGACGCGGCCGACGGGTTCATCCTGGTGCCGCACCTGACGCCCGGCGGACTCGACGCCTTCGCGGACACCGTGGTCCCGCTGCTCCAGGAGCGCGGGGTGTTCCGCCGCGAGTACGAGGGCCCGACGCTGCGCGACCACCTCGGGCTCGCCGCCCCGCGCGCACTGGCCCCCGCCCACCGCTGAAGGCCCACCGCTGAAGGCCCGCTTCCGAAGGCCCGCCTCCGAGGCCGCCTCCGAAGGGCCGCTCCGGAGGCCGCCTCCGGAGGCCCCCAGGCCGCCGCTCCGCATCCCGTCACCGTAGGAGGGAACACCATGCCCGCCGTCCCGCTCGGGGTCCTCGACCTCGTCCCGATCCCGTCCGGCTCCACGGCCCCCGAGGCCCTGCGCGCCAGCGTCGACCTGGCCCGCCAGGCCGAGCGGTTCGGCTTCGCCCGCTACTGGTTCGCCGAGCACCACCTCAACCCGGGGGTCGCCGGGACCTCGCCGGCCGTCGTGCTCGCGCTGACCGCCTCGGCCACCTCCACGATCCGGATCGGCTCGGGCGCGGTCCAGCTGGGCCACCGTACGGCGCTGTCGACCGTCGAGGAGTTCGGCCTGCTGGACGCGGTGCACCCGGGCCGGATCGACCTGGGCCTGGGCCGTTCCGCGGGCGGCCCGCCGAAGCCCGCCACCGGGGAGCCCCCGGTGGCCCGCACCACGGAGAACGGGCTGCGCATCCCGGCCCCGTTCTCCTTCGAGCACCTGCGGGGCCACCCGCGCATCGCGCTCCAGCGCCGGCTGCTGCATCTGCCGGGGGCCGAGTCGGAGGAGTACTCCGGGCAAGTGGGCGACGTACTGGCCCTGTTGCGCGGGGAGTACCGCTCGCCGGACGGGGTGGAGGCGCACGCGGTGCCCGGCGAGGGCGCGGGGGTCCAGGTGTGGATCCTGGGCAGCAGCGCCGGGGTGAGCGCGGAGACGGCCGGGGCCAACGGGCTGCCGTTCGCGGCGAATTACCACGTCAGCCCGGCGAGCGTACTGGAGGCGGCCGAGGGGTACCGGGCGGCGTTCAAGCCCTCGGCCGGACCGGGCGGGCTGGACCGCCCCTACCTGACGGTGTCCGCCGACGTGGTGGTGGCGCCGGACGACGCGGAGGCGCGGGAGCTGGCCACCGGCTACGCGCCCTGGGTGCACAGCATCCGTACGGGCGAGGGCGCGATCCCCTTCCCCACGCCCGACGAGGCCCGCGCGCTGACCCGCGACTGGTCGGCGGCGGACCACGCGCTGGTCGCCGACCGGGTCGAGACCCAGTTCGCCGGCTCCCCGGCGACGGTCGCCGACCATCTGGAGCGGCTGCGGGACGCGACCGGCGCGGACGAGCTGCTGATCACCACGATCACGCACGCCCACGCCGACCGGGTCCGGTCGTACCGGCTGCTGGCCCAGGAATGGGCCCGGCGGGGGTGACGGGTGGCGGCTGACGGCTGTCGCCCGCCGGGGCTTCCCGCGGTGCGCAAGGTCCTCGCGACGGGGGTTTGGCGCGGAGCGGAGCGGTCACACGCGGAGGAAAGCGTCCGCCGACCGCATCGCGAAGGGAACGAACCACCATGACCCGCAAGGTCTCCAGCACCGCATCGACCCCCGCGCCCCGTCCGTCCCCCCGGGCCTCCGCGGCCGGGCCGGGCCGGCTGCCCGGCTCCGCCCTCCACCACTGGCAGTGGCAGTCCCGCGCGGCCTGCCGCGAGCTGGGCTCGAACCGGTTCTTCCACCCCGCGGGCGAACGGGGCGAGGACCGGGAGGAGCGCGACGCCGCGGCGAAGCGGGTCTGCGCGGGATGCCCGGTGCGCTCGGCGTGCCTGGAGCACGCCCTGCGGACCCGGGAGCCGTTCGGGGTCTGGGGCGGCCTGACCGAGGAGGAGCGCCGCGCACTGCTGCGCCCCTCGCGGGCCGGGCGGCGCGCGGCGGCGGGTCCGGCCGCGCAGGACCGGCGGCCTACGCCGGTGCGCCCGAGGTGAAGCGGCGCAGCAGCGGGGAGAGGACGAGGACGGACTTCGTGCGCTCCACGAAGGGCTCGCCCGCGATCCGCTCCAGGACCCGCTCGAAGTGCCGCATGTCGGAGGCGAAGACCTGGACGAGGGCGTCCGCGGCGCCGGGGACCG
>NZ_JBSGXB010000300.1:0-9141 GCF_053609185.1 Streptomyces sp. NPDC054956
GGGTGGGTGGCCGTCTGTGGGTGGGCGGGCGTGGGTGGGTGCCGTCTGTGGGTGGGCGGGCGTGGGTGGGTGGCCGTCTGTGGGTGGGCGGGCGTGGGTGGGTGGCCGTCTGTGGGTGGGCGGGCGTGGGTGGGTGCCGTCTGTGGGTGGGGCGGCTGGTGGGTGGGCGTGTAGGCGTTTGTGGGTGGGTGTCGTCGCCTCGTGGGTCGTGCTCCGCGTTGCCGTCTGGTGGCGCGCGTTCTGCGTTTTCGCGTCCCGTGGTTCTTGGTCGGCTGTGGTGGCCTTGGCTGTCCAGTGTGTGCGGTCAGCACCGTTGGCCGGCCCCGTGCATGGGCGGCTGTGCGAGTCGCGCCCCGTGGTGTGTCCGTGGCGCGTCGTCGTCGGCGGTGGCGGCGTCGGTTCGTGGGGGTGTCGGAGGGGGGTGGGAGGGTGCTGGGATGGAGATGACTGTGCAGGTGACCATGGACTGTGCCGAGCCGCGGGTGATGGTGGAGTTCTGGGCCCTGGCATTGGGGTACGTGTCGGAACCCGCGCCCGGGGGGCATGCCAGTTGGCGGGAGTACTGGGTCGACATGGGGGTGCCCGCCGAGGAACTGCCCGAGGGTGCCGGGGAGATGGCGGAGTCGATCGTGGATCCGGCCGGGCGGGGGCCGCGGGTGTGGTTCCAGCAGGTGCCGGAGCCGAAGGTGGGGAAGAACCGGGTGCACCTCGACCTGAAGGTCGGTGGCGGGCGCGACGTCGAGGTGGGGGTGCGGGTGCGGAGGGTCGACGAGAAGGTCGCGGTGCTCACCGGGGCGGGTGCGACCGTTCTGCGGGTCATGGACGAGTCCGAGGGTTTTTACGCCGTCGTGCTGCAGGATCCCGAGGGCAACGAGTTCTGCGTCGTGTGAGTCAGGCGCTCTGGAGCGTGAGGGTGATGGAGCCGTCGGGGGAGGCGGTGACGTCGACGGCCGTCAGGTCCAGGACGTGCGCGGTGGGGGCGTGGGCGGCGGCGCGGGGGCCGACGCCGATGACGCGCATGCCCGCGGCCTGGCCGGCGGCGATGCCGGCGGCGGAGTCCTCGAAGACGATGCAGTCGGCCGGGTCCACGCCGAGCGCGGCGGCGCCCATCAGGAAGCCCTCGGGGTGGGGCTTGCTGGCCTGGACGGACTCGGCGGTCACCTGGACCTCGGGCATCGGCAGGGCCGCGGCCGTCATCCGGGCCGTGGCCAGCGCCTTGTCCGCGGAAGTGACCAGGGCGTGCGGGAGGGCGCTGATCGACGCCATGAACTCCGGGGCGCCGCCGACCGGGACCACGCCGTCGGTGTCGGCGGTCTCGCGGGCGAGCATCACCGTGTTCTCGGCGTAGTTCTCCTCCATCGGGCGGTCCGGGAGGAGGATCGCCATCGTGGCGTAGCCCTGGCGGCCGTGGACCACCTTGAGGGCTTCCTCCGGGTCCAGGTCGTGGGCGACGGCCCAGTCGCGCCAGCAGCGTTCGACCACCGCGTCGGAGTTGACGATGGTGCCGTCCATGTCCAGGAGCAGTGCCTTGGCGGTCAGGACGGCGGGGGTGGTGGTGCTGGCCGGCATGGGGAGGGCTCCAGACGGGGCGGGAAAAGAGAACAAGTGGTTCCGTCCACCGGTCAGGGAATGAGGACGGAACCACTTTGTTCCTGAACCATACAAAACCGCGAGGCCTCCGCGCCACCGCCGGGGGTGTGTTCTATCCCTCCAACGCGCGGCGGGTCGCCGGACCGTAGACGCCCCAGGCGTCGTCCTCGATGCCGTTCTGCCACTGGAACGTCGAGACCGAGTTCTCCGTGCGGGTGCCGTACTTGCCGTCGAACTTGCCCGAGAAGAGGCCCCGCGCCGCGAGCAGCCGCTGGAGCTTCTCCACCTCGGGGCCGGAGTCCCCGTACCGCAGGGTGGGGGCCTGGGGTGCCGGGGGAGGGCTCGAGGGGCTGCTGGGGGTGGGGGACGGGGCGGTCGCGGGCGCCGATGAGCGGCTCGCGCTGGGCGAGGGCGTCGCGGACGGGGAGGCGGAGCGTGAGGGGCTCGCGGAGCGGGAGGCCGAGGGGCTCGGCGTGGCACTCGCGGAGGTCTGCGAGGGGGCCACCTCGGTCAGGCTGATGACCGGGGAGGAGGGTTTCGCGTCGAGGGTCGTGGTGGGCTCGTCGGAGCCCGCGAAGGCCGTCAGGGCCAGGGCGACTCCACCGAGGGCGACCACCGTGGACGCGGCGATCAGCAGGGGGCGTATTCGGCGGCGCGGCGGTTCCTCGTAGGCCGGTACGGGGCGCAGCTGCATCGTTTCGTCGGGCCAGGGGACCACGGGCGTGCCGTACGCCGGGGTGTGCGCCTCGGAGGCGGCGGGGAGCGGTGCGACCACGTGGCCGGGCATGGGCGCGGGGGCGTCGCCGGGCACGGGCTCGGGGCCGAGGTCGGGCGTGAGGCCCGGGTCCGGTACGAGGCCCTGGGCCGGCGCGTGGCCGGGGTTGGTCCCGGGGTGGGGTGGCGGGGCGGTCGCCTGGCCGGGGTCGGGCAGTGTGACGTACGGCCGGACGCGCAGGGGCTCGAACCCCGACGTGCATCCACAGCCGTCGCCCACGGCGCCGCATTCTGTACAGCGCTCAGCACTCACTTGTACCCCTCCCGTGGCCACTGCCTGCGATTATGCAGACCCGCGCAAGCCCTCCCAACCCGCCCGACAGGCCATAACGGGACACACCACTCAGGATGGAGTTGTCGATCAGGCCTGAGGAGGAGCCGATGGTTCAGGACGTGGCCACGGAGCCCGACCCGCGGAAATCCGGCCCGAGTGCCGAACACGCCTCTCGCGAGGTGATCGTCTCCATCGGCGCGCTGCTGCTGGGGCTGCTCATCGCCGCCCTCGACCAGACCATCGTGTCGACGGCGCTGCCGACGATCGTCAGCGATCTCGGCGGCATGGCACACCTCTCGTGGGTCGTCACCGCCTACATGCTCGCCTCGACGGCCGCCACGCCGCTGTGGGGCAAGCTCGGTGACCAGTACGGGCGCAAGAAGCTCTTCCAGTACGCCATCGTGCTCTTCCTGATCGGGTCCGCCCTGTGCGGGCTCGCGCAGAACATGCCCCAGCTCATCGGATTCCGCGCGCTGCAGGGCCTGGGCGGCGGCGGTCTGATGGTGCTGTCGATGGCGATCGTCGGAGACATCGTCCCGCCGCGCGAGCGCGGCAAGTACCAGGGCCTGTTCGGCGCGGTCTTCGGAGCGACCAGCGTGCTGGGTCCGCTGCTCGGCGGACTGTTCGTGGACCACCTGTCGTGGCGCTGGGTCTTCTACATCAACCTCCCCATCGGTCTCGTCGCGCTCCTCGTCATCGCCGCCAGCCTGCACATCCCGGTGCGCTCCGAGAAGCACACCATCGACTACCTCGGCACTTTCGTCATCGCCTCCGTCGCGACCTGTCTGGTGCTCGTGGCCTCCCTCGGCGGGACCTGGGGCTGGAGCTCCCCCGAGATCATCGGGCTGGCCGTGCTGGGCGCCGTACTGCTGGCCGCCTTCATCGTCATCGAGCGGCGGGCGGTGGAGCCCGTGCTCCCGCTCAAGCTGTTCCGGGTCCGCACCTTCACCCTCTGCTCGCTGATCAGCTTCGTCGTGGGCTTCGCGATGTTCGGCGCGATGGTCTACCTGCCGACGTTCCTCCAGGTCGTCCAGGGCGTCTCACCGACCATGTCGGGCGTCCACATGCTGCCGATGGTGCTCGGCATGCTGATCACCTCCACCGGGTCCGGTCAGATCGTCAGCCGCACCGGGCGCTGGAAGGTCTTCCCGATCGCCGGCACAGCACTGACCGCGGTCGGGCTGCTGCTCCTGCACCAGTTGGAGCGGACCAGCTCCACCTGGGAGATGAGCGCCTACTTCTTCGTCTTCGGCGCCGGCCTCGGACTGGTCATGCAGGTGCTCGTACTGGTGGTGCAGAACGCGGTCAGCTACTCCGACCTCGGCGTCGCCACCTCCGGTGCCACCTTCTTCCGCTCCATCGGCGCCTCCTTCGGCGTAGCCATCTTCGGCACGATCTTCACCAACCGGCTCGACGACAAGCTGGCGAGCGCGCTGGCCGGAGTCCCACTGCCGCCCGGGGTGGACGCCGCCCGCCTGGAGGCCGACCCGCGCGCCATCGGGGCCTTGCCCGCCGACCTGCGGCCGACGGTGCTGGACGCCTACTCCACCTCCATCACCGACGTCTTCCTCTACGCCGTGCCCGTGATGCTGCTGGCCTTCGTCGTGGCCTGGTTCCTCAAGGAGGACAAGCTGCGCGGCTCGGTGACGGCGCCCGACGTCAGCGAGACCCTCGCCTCCAACCCCGTCCACCGCTCCTCCCGTGACGAGGTCGCCCGCGCCCTGACGGCGCTCGGCACCCTCCAGGGCCGCAAGCACGTCTACGAGAAGATCACCGCGAAGGCCGGCTACGACCTGCTGCCCGCCTCCAGCTGGATGCTGCTGCGGATCAACAAGTACGGCTATGCCGAGCCCGCCGTGCTCGCCGAGCGGACCATCGTGCCGCTGAAGGCCGTCACGGACGCGGCCCGCCAGATCGAGGAGCGCGGGCTGGCCGTCCGCGACGGGCTGGCGCTGGTCCTGACGGACAAGGGCCGCGACAGCGCGCGCAAGCTCTCCGCGGCACGGGAGGAGTCGCTCGGCGAGCTCCTGGGCGACTGGTGGGGTCCGGACCGGCCGACCGACCTGTCCGAGCTGGTCGCGGAGATCAACGCGGAGCTCTGCGGATCCGACTCCGAGGAGCCCTACGAGACTCTGCCGCGCCGGGACCACTCCGCCAACTGACCCCCCTGGACCGTCCTTTTCGGATCGCGCCGGGCCCGCGGAGATCCGAAGGCGACCCGCGGAGATCCGACGGATACGCGCTAGACCAGCGGCTTCTCGAACCAGTGCTCCGCGTACTCGCCCGAGTTGTAGGCGGGTATCTCCGTGTACCCGTGACGCGCGTACAGGGCGCGGGCCTCCACCAGGTCCGAGCGGGTGTCCAGCCGTACGCGCTCGGCGCCCAGCTCGCGGCCGGCCTGCTCCAGGGCCCGGAGCAGGGCCGCCCCGCCGCCGGTGCCACGGGTGCGCGGGTCCACGTACACCCGGGTGAGCTCGGCGGTCGTGGGGTCGAGGAGGCGTATGCCGCCGCAGGCGAGGGGCTCGCCGTCGAGTCTGCCGACGACGAACCGGCCCGTCGGCTCCGTGAGCTCGTCGTCCGGGAAGTCCAGGAGGCCCTGGTCGATCTCGGCCTCGGTGACCGAACGCTTCCAGTACCGGCCGGCGACCTCCGCGTAGTACGCGCGGCGCAGCCGCGTGGCGTCCGCGGTGGTGAACGCCTCCGCGGTGACCTGCCAGGTGCCGCCCTTGCTCGCGGTGGTGCCCGAGAAGGTGTCCGTGGAGGTGCCTGTGGAGATGGCCGTGGAGGTGTCCGGGGCGAGGTTCGGAGCGGGGTTCGTGGTGGGGCCCGCCGCGGTGTCCGAGGCGGTGTCAGGAGTGGTGGCGGAGGTGGTCGCAGAGGTGGTGGCCGGGATGGTGGTGATCGTCCTGTCGCTGGTCATGGCGTCATTGTGGAGCGGGAGGCCGCCGCCCCGCGTTGGAATATCCACAGGCACGGGCCGATGATAGGAAAAAGGGCAAACCGTACGCATGAAGGGCGTGAACCGTCATGTCGGAGCATCCTGACTGTGCCCTGATCCGCCGCGGCTACGAGGCCTTCGGCAAGGGCGACATGGAGAAGCTGAGCACGATGATGACGGCTGACGTCATCCAGCACATGCCCGGAAGCGGCCCCCTCTCCGGACACCACAAGGGGCGGGAAGCCGTCTTCGACCTCTACCGCCGGCTGGGCGAAGAGACGAACGGAACGTTCCAGGTCCATCTGGACAAAGTGCTCGCGGACGGCCGCGGCCACGTCATGAGTTTCCACACAACGCGCGCCGACCGAGGCAACCGCGGGATCGAGATCCACGAGGGCATCTTCTTCACGATCGTCGGCGGGAAGATCAGCGACCTCGACGTCTGCACCGAGGACATCGACGAGACCGACGCCTTCTGGAGCTGAGCCGAGCCGCCGAGCTGAGCTGAGCCGAGCCGGGTGGGCGAGCGCCGCCGAGCGCGGTGAAGGCCCGGACAGGGCAAGGGGCCCGGAGCACACGCTCCGGGCCCCTCCCACGCTCACGCCACGCTCACGGCATGCTCACGCCTGCTTCGGCGCCGCCTGCTGCACGACCTCGAACGACCACACCGACGACCCGGTGGCGGCGGGCTTCGGCCGCTCTCCGCCGCCCGCGCCGCCCGCCGGAGCACCCGCACCGCCGCCGCCCTGGTGGGCCGCCTTCATGGGGCCCTCCATCCACGCCTGGAAGTCCTCCTCGGAGCGCCACCGCGTGTACACCAGGTACTGGTCGGTGCCCTCGACGGGACGCAGGAGCTCGAACCACTCGAACCCGTCCGAGCCCTCCACGGCACCCGCCCGAGAGGCGAACCGCTGCTCCAGAACCTCGCGCTGTTCGGCCGGGACGGTGAGTGCGTTGATCTTCACGATGCTCATGCCCGACATCCTAGGGATCGTGCGGGGGATATCGTCGTCCGGGTAAATGAAGCGCGCGGTATGAAACGCGGTATGAAACGCGGCAGCCAGGCGAAGTCAAGGTTGCGGTCAACAGGGCGGGAGGCCGGCGAGGCGTGGCTAACGCGGCGGAGCACAGTGGTGCGAACGGACATGCCGGGGTCATAGGCGGTAGCGGCGGCAGGCTCGGGGCGGCACGCCTCATGCTGTGGGCGCTGGCAGGGCTGCTCGCCGTCAGGCAGGCCGCGGTCGTGCTGCGGGTGCCACCGGGCGAATGGCTGAGTGATTTCCATCTCCCCGGCACCCCCGGCAGCCTGCCGGGCTCGCTCTACGACAACGGCCAGTTCACCGGCACCCCCTTCGCGGGGCTGGTCCTCAAGCCGCTGCTCGGCCTCGCCGCGCCCTCCCTGGAGGTGGCCTGGACCTGCGTGACCCTGCTGTTCGTCGCCGCCGTCGGGCTCGTCGCCGCGCGCGGCCTGCCCGACCCGGTGCCGCGGCGCACCGCGCTGCTGGCCGCGCCCGTGCTGGTGGCGCTGATGATGGTCTCGCTGCCCGTCCGCGAGGCCGCCTCGCCCGGGCAGACCGCCGTACTGCCGGTGCTGCTGGTGCTGCTGGCCGTGTTCCGGGTCCCGGGCGACCGGCCCTCCGGTTTCCTGATCGGCCTCGCCGCGGCGCTCCAGCCCGCCCTGCTGCTCTTCGCCCCGCTGCTGTGGCTGACCGGGCGCAGGCCCACCGCCCGCGCCGCCGCAGCGACCTTCGCCGGAGCCACCGCGCTGTCCTGGGCGGCCCTGCCGCGCGATTCGTGGACGTACTGGGTCCAGCACCTGGCCGGCACCGGCCTCGGCGGCGCCCCCGACGGCCTCGCCAACCAGTCCGTGCACGGCGCCCTGCTGCGCCTGGGCCTCTCCGGCCCCGGCGAGATCCTGCTCTACCTGGCCCTCGCGGCGGCCATCGCCTGGATCGGCCTGCGCCGCGCCGCCCGCTACGCCCGCGACGGGCAACTGCTGCTCGCCGTCGCCATCACCGGCTGCGTGGCCGTCGCCGTGTCCCCGGCCGGCTGGCGCCACCAGCTGCTGTGGGTACTGCTCGCCGTGGCCGGCAAGGTCGGCAAGCGGGCCGCGGACCGGCCGGTGTGGCCGGTGGCCGTGGTCCTGGCCATGACCCTGCCGAGCTCCGTGCTGCTGCCGAACCTGGCCGCGCTGGCGCCCGTACGGGACAACGTGCTGCTGCTCGCGGCCCTCGCGGCGGCCTGCGCGGTGCCGTTCCTGCCGCGCTCCTCGCCGTACTGGCGCGAGCCGGTCCCGACGGCCTACGGGCGGCCCGCGCCCGCGCGCTGGGCCCGGGTGCCGCTGCTGCCGTTCTGGCGCCGGGTCCTGTCGCGCCCCAACCTGCTGCTGGAACTGCTGCTGATACGGGTCGGGTACTCGCTCTACTCGCACATCCGGGCCGCCGCGCCCACCAGCCGCTCCCTCGCCGAGGGCAACGGCAGCCAGATCCACGCGATGGAGAGGGCGCTCGGCATCGACATCGAGCACGCCGTGAACCACGCGGTCGTGAACACGCCCTGGCTGGAGGCGTTCTTCAACTTCTACTACACCTCCTTCCACTTCGTGGTCCCGCTGACGATCCTGGCCGTCCTGTACTGGCGCCGGCCCGCCGACTACCGCTGGGCCCGCGCCTCCCTGGGCCTGGCCACGGTCCTCGCGCTCATAGGCTTCTGGCTGTACCCGCTGGCGCCGCCGCGCCTGATGCCGGGGCTGGGCTTCGTCGACACCGTCCACGGCGTGCAGGACCTGGCCAACCCCAGCTACGGGGCGATGACCGCGATCTCCAACCAGTACGCGGCGATGCCCTCGCTGCACTTCGGCTGGTCGCTGTGGTGCGGGGTCGTGATCGTCACGCTCGCGCCGAAGGGCTGGCAGAAGCTGCTGGGGGCGCTGCACCCGACGATCACGGTGTGCGCGATCGTCGCCACCGCCAACCACTGGGTGCTCGACGCGGTCGGCGGCGCGCTGGTCGTCGGGGCCGGGTTCGGCCTCGTGTACGTCCTCTCGGGCCCCCGCGGCGCCGCCCTCCCGGCGGGGGCCGCCGTGCCGAGGCCGCGCCAGCCGGAGCGGGTCGGAGCGGGCTCGGGGCAGCGGACGCGGGCCTGACCGGCGGGGATCGGCTTACGGGGCCTTGGCCGGGGTGGGGCGGTTGCGGCCCCGGCCGGCCTCGGTGGCCTACGGGGCCCTGGTCGGTCAGGAGCGGCCGGCGGGGCTCTCCTTACGGAGCTTCGGCGGGGCTTGGTTACGGGGCCCTGGCCGTCCCCTGACTGGCCTGCGGGGCCCTGGTCGTCCCTGGAGTGCTTACGGGGCCTTGGCCGGCCGGGAGTGGCGTGCGGGGCGTTGGCCGGCCCGGGGCCGTGTCTGCGGGTTGGGCCGGTCAGGGGCCGTGTACGCGGGCTGGGCCGGCCCGGGGTGCGACCGGCGTTTACGACGAAGGGGTGCCGGGGCGGTGTAGCAGCCCCCCCCCGCACCCCATCGCGCAGGATCGCCGCGGGCTGTCACGATACGGCACCCGTGACGCACCCC
>NZ_JBSGXB010000301.1:0-9113 GCF_053609185.1 Streptomyces sp. NPDC054956
CACTCGCTCCACTCGTACTTCCTGCGCCCGGGCATCCCGGGGGTGCCGATCGTGTACCAGGTGGAGCGGGTGCGCGACGGGCGCTCCTTCACCACCCGCCGGGTCACCGCGGTCCAGCAGGGCAAGACCATCTTCAATCTGACCGCCTCCTTCCATCACCCGGAGGAGGGCAGCATCGAGCACCAGCTGCCTCCCCGCCTCGACTTCCCGCACCCGGACACGCTCCCGAAGGTCGTGGACGAGATCCGCGAGCACCTGGGCACGCTGCCGGAGGCCCTGGAGCGGATGGCCCGCCGCCAGCCCTTCGACATCCGCTACGTGGACCGGCTGCGCTGGACGCCCGAGCAGCTCAAGGACGCCGATCCGCGCAGCGCGGTGTGGATGCGAGCCGTCGGCCCGCTGGGCGACGACCCGCTCGTGCACACCTGCGCCCTCACCTACGCCAGTGACATGACCCTCCTCGACGCCGTGCGCATCCCCGTGGAGCCCCTGTGGGGCATGCGCGGTTTCGACATGGCCTCCCTGGACCACGCCATGTGGTTCCACCGGCCCTTCCGGACGGACGAGTGGTTCCTGTACGACCAGGAGTCGCCCATCGCCCACGGCGGCCGGGGCCTGGCCCGCGGCCGCATCTACGACCTCGAGGGCAGGCTGCTGGTCTCCGTGGTCCAGGAAGGGCTCTTCCGCCCTTATGGCGCCAAGGCCGCGTTCAAGCCGGCCGTGTCGCCCCAGTAGTCCGACCCGTCACCGAAGAAATGGGTGCACCCATGCCCACCCCGGCCCTCCCCTGCCCCTGCGGGCTGCCCGCCGCCTACCCGGAGTGCTGCGGCCGCTTCCACTCCGGTCAACGGCAGGCCCCTACCGCCGAACTGCTGATGCGTTCCCGGTTCAGCGCGTTCGCCGTCGGCGACACCGCCTACCTCCTGCGCTCCTGGCACCCTTCGACCCGGCCGGGCAGCCTCGACCTCGACCCCGGGCAGCGCTGGGAGCGCCTGGAGATCCTGGCGACCGAGCGCGGCGGGATGTTCGAGACGGAGGGTTCGGTGGAGTTCCGGGCGCACTACCGCGAGGGCCGGCACACCGGCTCGCTGCACGAGCACAGCGCCTTCTCCCGCGCGGACGGGGCCTGGGTCTACGTCGGCCCCCTCTCACCCGTCGACTTCGACTGACCCCGGGCACCGGTCAGGGCGAAGTCCAGGCTGGTCCGGTACCGGGCGGTCTCGTCCGGGAGCCGGGCCCGCAGCAGGCGGGTGGCCACGGCGGCGGCCGCCGGGACGTGCGGATGCCCGTACGGCGGGGGCGGAGCGAGCGCGGCGAGCACGATCCGCTCCGCCGGATCGGGCACGGCCTCCCTGACCTCCTCCTCCGGGAGGACCGAGGCCAGCACGGCCGCCCGCTCCCAGGGGTCGGCGGTGCGGCCCAGCAGCAGCGCGACATGGCGCTCGCGCCACTTCCCCGGGCGCAGATCGGCCTTGGCCGCCATCAGCTCCCCGTCCGCCGGCGGCGCGCTCCCGCGCAGCATCCCCGGCTCCCGGGCCGCGAAGTCCCGTAGCTCCGAGGCCAGGTAGAGCCACACCACCGCCCGGTAGCGGTTGATCCGGTATCCCACCGGAACGATGTGCCCGCAGCGCGCGAGCCGGGTGAACCGGCTCGGGCCCACTCCCAGGACGGCGGCCGCGGCTTCCGCCCCCGCCACCGTCTCCAGGCGCTCGAGCAGCGCGTGCGGGAATCCCCCGGCCGACCGGACGCGGTCGAGCTCGGTCCGGGTGAAGCGGGCGGACCCGCCGGGCCCGGGCGGACCGGCGCGCACGAGACCCAGCTGGACGGCCCGGGCGAACTCGGCCCTGCTCAGACCCAGTTCCCCCGCGGCCCGGCCGCCGCCGAGCAGCCCGTCGGCGGCGTTCGCCGCCCGCACCACCACCGTCGCCGACGGCAACGCCCCTGCGGTCCGTGCCGTCGCCCGGGCAGCCCTGCGTACCGCCGCCGCCCCTGTCGTCGTCCGTGTCGCCGTTCCTGTCGTCGCGCGTTCCGTCGGCTGCGCCGTTTCCCGCGCCGCCATCCGTGCCGTCTGCGTCATCACGCTCTCCCCACCAGAAGTGATTACTGTGCGTGAAGACCGTAACCGAGAGCGACGACACCGCGCGAGGCCTGTGGACAACCACGAAACCCCAGGTCAGCCGCCCGTGATCCGCCGCTCCGCGACGCCCAGATGCTCGCCCACCCGGTTCACCAGCAGGGTCATCTCGTACGCGACGTGACCGATGTCGGCCTCGGCCGCGCTCAGCACGCACAGGCAGCTGCCCGCGCCGGCCGCCATGACGAAGAGGACCCCGTCGTCGTACTCGACCATGGTCTGGCGCACCTCGCCCGCCCTGAAGTGCCGCCCCGACCCCTTCGCCAGGCTCTGCAGTCCCGCCGCGACGGCCGCCAGGTGTTCCGCGTCCTCCCGGGCCAGGCCCGCGCTCGCGCCCGTCACCAGGCCGTCGTTGGAGAGCACCACCGCGTGGCGGACCTGCTGCACCCGCCGCGTCAAGTCGTCCAGCAGCCAGTCCAGTTGCTTGTCCAGCGCCATATCAAGCCCCTCCCCGTCGACGCGGCCGACACGGCCGCGCCCCACCCCGTGTACTCGTGCCGCCAGCCTTCCCCACCAGGGTCTTTCCGGCAAGGAGGATGGACCCATGGTGAAGAAGATGACTCAAGAGGAATGGCGGGAGTTCGTCTCCCACGGCACCCGCACCGGAAAGCTCTCCACCGTCCGCGAGGACGGAAGCCCCCACATCGCTCCCATCTGGTTCGTTCTCGACGGCGATTCCTTCGTGTTCAACACCGGGCAGGACACCGTCAAGGGGCGCAATCTGGCCCGTGACGGCCGGGTCGCGCTCTGCGTGGACGACGACCGGCCGCCGTTCTCCTACGTCGTCCTCCAGGGCCGTGCCGAGATCAGCGACCACACGGACGACGCCGACGCGCTGCTCGACTGGGCGACGAGGATCGGCGGACGCTACATGGGTGCGGAGCGCGCCGAGGCCTTCGGCCGCCGCAACGCCGTGCCCGGAGAGCTCCTCGTCCGCGTCCGCATCGACAAGGTGATCGCGGCGGCCGGAATCGCCGACTGAGGGCGCCGCCCCGGCACGCCTGCGCGACCCTTCCCCTCCGGGGGACCCCGGTCCCCCGGCCCCCTCGCCCGCAGGCCGGTTCACACCGAATCGGCCTGCGGCTCCACCGACTCCAGCAGCCGCGCCGTGTGCACGCGTCCCGCGTACTCGACCAGCCGGATCAGCACTTCCTTCCCCGAGTCCTTGTCCCGCGCGTCGCACAGCACCACCGGCGTCCCCTGGTCCAGGTCCAGCGCCCGCGACACCTCGTGGGCCCCGTACCGCTTCGCGGCCGTGAAGCAGTTGACGGCCACCACGAAGGGGATCTTCCGGTGCTCGAAGTAGTCCACCGCCGGGAAGCAGTCCTCCAGCCGCCGCGTGTCGGCGAGCACCACCGCGCCCAGCGCGCCCTGCGACAGCTCGTCCCACAGGAACCAGAACCGGTCCTGCCCCGGTGTCCCGAAGAGGTACAGCGACAGGCCCGACCGGATCGTGATCCGCCCGAAGTCCATGGCCACGGTCGTCGTCGTCTTCTGGTCGACCCCGCCCGTGTCGTCGACCAGCTCCCCCGCCTCGCTGAGCAGTTCCTCCGTCCGCAGCGGCCGGATCTCGCTGACCGCGCCGACCAGGGTGGTCTTGCCCACGCCGAAGCCGCCCGCCACGAGTATCTTCAGCGCGAGCGCGGCCAGTTCCTCCCCGCCCTCGGCGCCCTGCGCCGGCCCGTTGTCGTGCAGTCCCATCACAGCGCTCGCAATCCCTCGATGACTTCACGCAGAATCCGCTCGTCCGGCAGCTGCGCGGGCGGCACCGGCCGGCTGACCTTGACGTGCCCGGCCTCCAGCAGGTCCCCGAGCAGCACCCGCACCACGCCCACGGGCAGGTCCGCGTCGGCCGCGAGCTCCGCCACCGACTGGGTCTCGTCCCGGCACAGGCCGAGCAGCGCCCGGTGTTCCGGGCCCAGCAGGGACTCGGCCGCCTCGTCCGTCCCCGCCGGGTCCACGACGACCAGCGCGATCAGGTCGAACCGGACCCCGTGGGGTCCCGGCTTCGTACGCCCGCCGGTCATGGCGTACGGACGGACGAGCGGGCCCGCGTCGGCGTCGTACCACTGGCCGTTCATGCTCCCGACCGCCGCCCTCAACCGGCGGCCGGCGGGCGCGCCGCGAACCGGGGCGGGGTGTACAGGTGCTCGCCGACCCGCTTCACGAGACGGGCCATCTCGTACGCGATCAGCCCCATGTCGGCTCCGGCCCCGCTGAGCACGGCCAGGCAGGAGCCGTCGCCGGCGGCCGCGACGAAGAGGAATCCCTCGTCCATCTCCACCATGGTCTGGCGCACGCCCCCGGCGTGGAAGTGCCGGCCCGCGCCCTTGGCCAGGCTGTGGAACCCGGAGGCCACGGCCGCCAGGTGTTCGGCGTCCTCCCGGCTGAGGGCGCTGGAAGCACCCACCGCCAGGCCGTCGTTGGACAGGACCACCGCGTGCCGGACCTCGCGGACGCGGACCACGAGGTCGTCCAGCAGCCAGTCCAGCTCGCCGGACCTGCGGACACCGTCGAGGTCGATCCTCTGATGCTCGATCATCACCGTTCTCCTTCGCCTTCGCTGCCTGCGTGAGGGGAGTTCTCGTGGGTGCCGCGCACCCAGCCCGCCCGGTACGCCGCCATCCGGTCCCGCGCCTGCTCGGGGCTGCGCCCGGGCGGGTCCTCGGGCCCCCGCACACCGGCGGGCGCCTTGGGCGCGGGGGCTTCGCGCAGCTGCGGCACGAGGCTCGCCTGCCGGACCCGGCGCGGCAGTTCGGTGACGGAACCGGCCGGACCGCCGGACGGGCCGCCCGGCGCAGCCCCCGCGGGAGCGTGCGCCGCGGGAGCGGGCGCCACCGCCGGGACGGCCGTACGGGGAACCCCGCCGCCGGAACCGCGCGGCCGGAGCGGGGCCACCGGGGCGGGGCGGGGATCCGCCCACGCGGGGCTCCGCTCGGGGACCGGGACACCGCGCCCGTCGTCCCGTACGACGCTCATGGCCGGGGACTGGGTCTGGGGGTGGGCCGGGTACGGGGCCACGTGCTGCTCCGGAGCCGGTTCCAGGGCCTGCTCCGCCTCCGGTGCCGGGGCGGGCTGCGGGGCGGCGGCCGTGATGGCGCCCTGGAGCAGGGAGTTCGGGAGCAGCACCACGGCGGTGGTGCCGCCGTACGGTGACATGCGCAGGTGCACCTTCACACCGTGCCGGGCGGAGAGCCGGCTGACCACGAAGAGCCCGAGCCGGTCGCTGTCGAAGAGGTCGAGCGCCTCGGACTGCTCGATGCGCCGGTTGGCCTCGTGGAGGGACTCGCGGCCCATGCCGAGCCCGCGGTCCTCCACCTCCAGGACGTAGCCCGCGCCGACGGGTTCGCCGCTGACCCGGACCTTGGTGTGGGGCGGGGAGAACTGGGTGGCGTTCTCGATCAGTTCGGCGAGCAGGTGGGTGAGGTCGGCGACGGCCCCGCCGATGACGGCGGCCTCGGCGAGCTGGCGGACCTCGACGCGCGGGTAGTCCTCGATCTCGGAGACGGCGGCCCGTACGACGTTGGTCAGCGGGATCGGCATCCGCCAGGCGCGGCCCGGGGCGGCACCCGACAGGATGATCAGGCTTTCCGCGTGCCGCCGCATCCGGGTCGTGAGGTGATCGAGACGGAAGAGGTCACCGAGCTCGTTCGGGTCGTCGGCGCGCCGCTCCATCGAGTCGAGCAGGGTGAGCTGCTTGTGCACCAGGACCTGGCTGCGCCGGGCGAGGTTGACGAAGACGCCGCTGACGCCGCTGGCCAGTTCGGCGCGTTCGACGGCGGCGCTGAGCGCGGCCCGGTGGACGGTGGCCAGCGCCTCGCCGACCTGGGCGATCTCGTCCTCGGCGGCCGGGCCCTCGGGGGTCTCGGCGGACACGTCGATGTCCTGGCCGGCCCGCAACCGGTCCATGGCCCGCGGGAGTTTGCGGTGCGCGATCTCCAGCGCGGTGTTGCGCAGCGAGACCAGCTCGACGACCAGGGCCCGGCCGATGCGGACCGAGATGACGAGCGAGGCGGCCACGGCGGCCAGGCCCAGCGCGACGGCGGCCCCGGCGGGGCCGAGCGCGCCCGCGCCGAACGGGTCCGCGCGGTCGGCGGCCCGGCTGTGGGCCGCGCTCTCGATCTCGCGCATCGAGGCGGCGACGGAGGTGTACGCCGCTTCCCAGCCGGCGGGCGCCCCGGCGGCGCGGGTGTCCTTCGCGGCGGCTCCCTCCCCGGCTCCCCCGGCTGCGGACAGTGCCCGGTCCTCGGCCCCGGTGAGCTCGGCGTAGACGGCGCTCTTGGCCACCGACTGCCAGGCGTCCTGCTGTTCGGCGGGCAGGTCCCGGGCGGCCGAGTCCGTCAGGGCCCGGCGCGTCTCGACCGCGCCGGCCAGACGGCGAAGCGATTCTCCACCGCGCGGACCGGGGACCGTCAGCAGCGCGTCCTCCCGCGAGAGCTGCTCACCGGCACGGGCGAACTCCAGCAGGACCCGGGCGTCGGGCCCGAGTTCGGCGTCCTGGCCGCCTCCGGAGAGGGCGCCACCGAACTCCAGCGCGGAATCGATCACCCGCGTGTACGTCTCGTAGGCGGCTTCCGGGGTGGCGCGGCGCTTGGTCACGTCCTCGCGCACCGGGCCGAGCCCCTCGGCGGCGGCGACGAAGGCGCGCAGCCGGACGACGATGTCGCTACGGTAGTCGCCGGAGTCGGCGACGGTGTTGTGGTCGCCGAGCCGCAGCGCCCGTACGGCGGTGTCGGTGCGGCGCGTCTGCTGTTCCAGGGCTTCGGCCTGGCCGGGGGCCTGGGCGGCCGCCGCCTGGCCGGAGGTGGGATCGGCCAGCAGCCGCACGGCCGTGCGCCGTTCGGCCTGGAGCTGGGTGACGGCGGCGGCGACCGGGCCCCGCAGTTCCCGGTCGACGCGCTGGACACGGCTCAGCCGGGCGACGTCCTGGGCTGCGTCGACGGTGGCGAAGGCCCAGAGGGCGAGCAGGGAGACCACCGGCACCATCAGCAGCGAGACGATCTTCGCGCGGACGGTGGCGGGGCGCAGCCGCAGCCCCGGCCCGCCGCGGACGCCAGTGGCGGCCTGCGCGCCCGGCGGGGCGCCGGGGTTCTCGTGGTGCGCCGGCTCCTCGGCGGGTGGCCCGGCGTGCGCCCGGCGGCCGGTTCCCCTGGCGCGGCCGTCCGCGGCCGCGGGCGGCCGCGGAGCCGCTGCTTCCGGTGTTCTGCGGGGTCTGCGCATGGGCTCCTCGTTCCGGGCGGTGCGTATGTGCGTGACGGTGGCGGCGTACGTGCGTGACGGTGGCGGCGTACGTGCGTGACGGTGGCGGCGTACGTGGACGGCGGGGCGGTGGCGGTGGTGGTGACGCCGGGGCAGTCGGTGGTGGCCGGGCCGTGGCGGCGGCCCGCGCGGCGGCGGTCTCCGGTCCGCCGCGCGGCCTCAGCGGGCCGGTGCGGAGGCGTTGGCCGCGGTCGCCGCGCCCCGCTCCCCCAGGCGCCGGTCAGCCGAGGCGGCGGCGGTGGCCGCCCGCTCGTCGGCGGTCGGGGAGAGCGCGACGAACGCGGAGGTGATGAACAGGTAGGAGCCGAGGCCGACGGCGAGCGGGAAGATGAACTGCATGGCGGTCGCGCCCGGCAGCGCCTGGTCCGAGGGGACGACGTCGACGGCGACGGCGAGCATGCCGGTGTAGTGCATGCTGCTGACGGCCGCGCCCATGACGAGCGAGGCGACGGCGACGGCGACCGGGGACTTGATGTTGAGCGCGGCCCACAGCGCCGCGGTGGCGGCGACGACGGCGATGGCGATCGAGAGCCCGACCGTCAACGGCTCGTAGGAGACCGAGCCGTGCAGCCGCAGGGCCGCCATGCCGAGGTAGTGCATGCTCGCGACGCCGAGGCCGGTGGTGAGCCCGCCGAGGACCAGGGCCCGGCCGCGGTCCTTGCCGTATCCGACGGCGAAGACGCCGGCGCCGACCACGACCATGGCTACGAGGAGGCTGAGGATGGTCAGCGGCACGTTGTAGTGGATCTCGGTCCCGGTGACGTGGAAGCCGAGCATCGCGACGAAGTGCATCGTCCAGATCCCGGTCCCGATGGCCGAGGCCGCCGTGAGGAGCCAGTTGCGGCGGGAGGCTCCGGTCGTGGCGGCGAGTGCGCGGACGGTGCAGCGCAGCCCGAGGGCGGCGCCGATCGAAGCCATCACGTATGACAGCGCGGGGGTAAGCCAGCCATAGGCGGCGTGGTCCAGGTGTCCCATGGCCACGGGACGCTAGTCCGGGTGAGGGCGCGAACAAGGGGAGCATTTCGAAAGACACTGGAACTGCTGGAATATGACAGAGATACGTTCATCTCCGATCACGCCGCGTACCACCTTGCACACGTTCCGCAGGCATGTGCCAGGGCCCCCGTGGGGGATCATGGGCACATGAGCGAAGAGCGCACACAGGACCAGGCCCACGTACAGGAGTTCTTCGGAGCGCGCGCCGCCGGCTGGGACCGCAAGTTCCCCGGGGACGGACCCGCCTTCGAGGTGGCGGTCGCCGAGTTCGGACTGCGCCCCGGCGACCGGGTGCTCGACGCGGGCTGCGGCACCGGCCGGGCGCTGACCGAGCTGCGCGCGGCCGTGGGCCCGTCGGGGACGGTGCTCGGCGCGGACCTCACCCCGCAGATGCTGGCCGCCGCGCGGGACGCCGGCCGGGACGCGGCGGGCGCGCTGCTGCTCGCGGACGTGGCGCGGCTGCCGCTGCGCGACGGCGCGCTGGACGCGGTGTTCGCCGCCGGCCTGATCGCCCACCTGCCCGACCCCGGGGCCAACCTGCGCGAGCTCGCCCGCGTGGTCCGCCCCGGCGGCCGGCTCGCGCTGTTCCACCCGATCGGGCGCGCGGGCCAGGCGGGGCGCCCCCGCCGCCCGCGGACCCCAGACCCCCAGCGGGGCGCGCCCCCGTGTCGTATAAACAAAAGACCCGGGCGGCGCAGGAATTAGTGTAGATATAGGTGGTGGG
>NZ_JBSGXB010000302.1:0-9085 GCF_053609185.1 Streptomyces sp. NPDC054956
CGGGGCTCCGCCCCGGACCCCGCGCCTCCAACGCCGGTGGGGCTGGATTTTGGCTGCGCCTCATTTTGGCTGCGCCTCAAACGCCGGCGGGCCTGGGATTGCCTGCGGGTCAAGTACCGTCCGGGCCGGTGAGGGCGATGGCCAGGGGGGTGCGTTCGTAGAGGATCTGGTGGCGGTGGCGGGAGGAGATCAGCAGGCCCGCCTCCTTGAGGGCCTTCAGGTGCGAGGAGACCGTGGAGGGGGCCAGCGACAGGCGGTGGGCCAGAGCCGTGGTCGAGGCCGGTTCGGTCAGCGCGCACAGCACGTCGGCGCGGGCCCGTCCCAGCAGGTTGGCCAGGGCCCGCGGGGCCGGTCCGGCCGGGGCCGTCCACAGCGCGCCGATGCCGCGCGCCGGGTACACCAGCGTCGGCTGCCACGGCGGGTCGTACCCGCCGACCACCTCCGGCCAGACGAACGCGCTCGGCATGAGCAGGAGCCCCTGGCCGTCCAGCGAGCGGTCGTGGTGGTTGCGGCGGTCGATCGTCAGGGTGTTCCCGGACCACCGCAGGTCCGGGTGGAGGCCGTCGAACAGCTCCTCGAGCCCGCCCGCCGCGAGCCGCCGCGAGTGGAACAGGATGTCCGCCTCCAGCAGCGAGCGCAGCCTGGGCCAGTGCGGGGCGACCAGTACCTCCCAGGCCCGTTCGTACAGATCGGCCAGCTCCCGCACCGCCCGCGCCGGATCCTCCAGCATCCGGCGCCCGGCCGCGCTCTCCAGCGCGCCCGGGGTGCAGGCCAGGGAGCGCCGCAGGTCCTCCCGCGCCGCTTCGGGATCGGCGGCCCGGACCCGTACGAGCTCCTCCTCGAAGGTGACCGACGGGCCCGTCGGGGGCGGGCTGAGGAAGTCCGGATTGTGGCCGGCGGCGGGCATCAGCAGCCACAGCGGCCGCAGGTCCAGTCCGTCGGCGGCCTCGCGGATCCCACGGAGCCAGGGCAGGTGGTAGGCCTGCCGCCGTGGTTGCAGCAGGACCCGTACCGCCTCCTGGGTCTCCCAGCGGGGCGAGAGGGAGAACCGGCAGCGCAGCAGGTCCGCGGGGCCGAAGCGGAAGTGGAAGGTCACGGGGTCCTCCGGGGGATGCGGGCAGGACGGGTGGCCGGCCCGGCAGTGCCCGGTGATTCGGGCTGGGACGAATCTCTGTCCCCTCAGCCTAGGCGCCGCCAGGGTGGCCCGTATGACCACCGCCGAACCGGGCACGCCCGCCACCGCACCCCGTACCGCACCCCCTACCGCCCCCGAGAAGCGGCCCGAGGGCTACCGCTCCGTCTTCCGCGTCCGCGAGTTCCGGCCCGTCTTCGCCGCGCACCTGCTGTCCGTGCTCGGCGTGGTCATCGCCGAGATCTCCCTCACCGTCCTCGTCTACCGCGCCACCGGCTCGCCCCTGATGAGCGCGCTCACCTTCGCCCTCGGCTTCCTGCCCTACGCCCTCGGCGGCACCCTGCTCGCCCCGGTCGCCGACCGGCTCCCCGCCCGCCGGGTGCTCGTCGGCTGCGATCTGCTCTGCGCGGCCTGCGCGGCGGTCATGGCCGTGCCCGGCACCCCGGTCGCGCTGCTCCTCGTACTGCGCTGCGCGATGGCCTTCGTCGCACCGCTGTTCCAGGGCACCCGCAGCGCCTCCCTCGCCGACATCCTCGGCGACGGCGAGGCGTACGTACTGGGCCGCTCGCTGCTGCGCATGGTGGCCCAGAGCGCCCAGCTCATCGGCTTCGGCCTCGGCGGGCTGCTGCTCACCGTCCTCGCCCCGCGCGGGGCGATCGTGCTGACCGCCGCCGGGTTCCTCGGCTCCGCCCTGCTGCTGCGGCTGGGCACCCGGAACCGGCCCGCCCGCGCCGCGGCCGCGGGCCCGCGCACCTCGCCGCTGAGCGGCCTGCGCTCCGTCCTGGGCGAACCCCGGCTGCGGGCGCTGACCCTGCTGTGCTGGCTGCCGCCGCTCTTCCTCGTCGTCCCCGAGGCCCTGCTCACCCCCTACGCCACCGAGGCCGGCGCCTCCACCGCCGTGCTCGGGCTGCTGATGTGCGCCATGCCGGTCGGCGCCATCGCCGGCGAGCTGTGGGCGGGCTCCGCGCTCACCGCCCGAACGCGTTCGCGGATCACGGCCCCGCTCGCCGCCGCCGGACTGCTGCCGCTGCTCGTGTACGCGGTCCGGCCCGGCCCGCCGCTGCTGGTGGCCGTGCTCGTGCTGACCGGGCTGGCGCACGCCTACACCCTCGGGCTGGACCAGTGGTACGTCGACGCCGTCCCCGAGGAACTGAGGGGCCGGGCGATGACCCTGCTCAGCACCGGTCTGATGACCCTCCAGGGCGTCGGCATGGCGCTGGCCGGGATCGCCGCCGAGTTCCTGCCCGTCCACGCGGTCGTCACGCTCGCCGCCGTCCTCGGCACGGGGGTCGTCCTGCTGCTGCTCGCGGCCGTGCGCCGGACCGGCGGATCGAGGAGTGAGACGGATCCCGCCGCCAAATGACCGCCCGGTAGGGTCTGGTGCGTGCCGAAACCGCTCAGCCTTCCCTTCGACCCGATCGCGCGCGCCGACGAACTGTGGCAGCAGCGCTGGGGTCCGGTGCCCTCGATGGCCGCGATCACCTCGATCATGCGGGCGCACCAGATCCTGCTCGGGGAGGTGGACGCGGTGGTCAAACCGTACGGACTGACCTTCGCGCGGTACGAGGCGCTGGTGCTGCTGACCTTCTCCAAGGCCGGGGAACTGCCGATGTCGAAGATCGGCGAGCGGCTGATGGTCCACCCGACGTCGGTGACGAACACGGTGGACCGGCTGGTGAAGTCCGGCCTCGTCTCCAGGCGCCCGAACCCGAACGACGGCCGCGGCACGCTCGCGTCGATCACGGACAAGGGCCGCGAGGTCGTCGAGGCGGCGACGAAGGCGCTGATGGAGATCGACTTCGGACTGGGCGCCTACGACGCCGAGGAGTGCGGGGAGATCTTCGCGCTCCTGCGCCCGCTGCGGGTGGCGGCGGCGGACTTCGAGGAGAAGTAGGCGGTCGGGCGCCGGTGGGGACCGTCACGTCGGCCCGCTGCAAGATCGTGCAAAACGGACGGCTAGGCTCGATGCCATGAAACGAAGCGTGCTGACCCGCTACCGCGTCATGGCCTACGTGACCGCGGTCATGCTCCTGATCCTCTGCTCCTGCATGGTGGCGAAGTACGGCTTCGACACCGGTGCCGACCTGACCTTCGCGGTCTCGCAGGCGCACGGTGTGCTGTTCATGATCTACCTGGTGTTCGCCTTCGACCTGGGCTCCAAGGCCAAGTGGCCGTTCGGCAAGCTCCTGTGGGTGCTGGTCTCCGGCACCATCCCGCTCGCCGCCTTCTTCGTCGAGCGCAAGGTCCGCGCCGAGGTCGAGCCCCTCGTCGAGGGCGGCCTGGCGGGCGCCCGCGCCTGATCCGAGCTCGCTCCACGCTCGATCACGGGCCGGTCCGCGCTCGATCCGCAGGTGATCCACCCACCCCCGGGAACTACTCCCGGGGGTTGGCCATCGACATTTACTAGGACGTCCTAGTAAATTCACGGGTATGGACGCTGACGCCATCGAGGAGGGCCGCCGTCGCTGGCAGGCCCGTTACGACAAGGCCCGCAAGCGCGAGGCCGATTTCACCACGCTCTCCGGGGATGACGTCGATCCCGTCTACGGGCCGCGGCCCGGCGATACGTACGAGGGCTTCGAGCGCATCGGCTGGCCGGGGGAGTACCCGTACACCCGCGGCCTGCACGCCACCGGCTACCGGGGGCGCACCTGGACCATCCGGCAGTTCGCCGGGTTCGGGAACGCCGAGCAGACCAACGAGCGCTACAAGATGATCCTGGCCGCCGGCGGCGGCGGGCTCTCCGTGGCCTTCGACATGCCGACCCTCATGGGCCGGGACTCCGACGACCCGCGCGCGCTCGGCGAGGTCGGCCACTGCGGGGTCGCCATCGACTCCGCCGCCGACATGGAGGTCCTCTTCAAGGACATCCCGCTCGGCGACGTCACCACCTCGATGACCATCTCCGGGCCCGCCGTGCCCGCCTTCTGCATGTACCTCGTCGCCGCCGAGCGGCAGGGCGTGGACCCGGCCCTGCTCAACGGGACGCTCCAGACGGACATCTTCAAGGAGTACATCGCCCAGAAGGAGTGGCTCTTCGAACCCGAGCCGCACCTGCGCCTCATCGGCGACCTCATGGAGTACTGCGCGAACGGCATCCCCGCCTACAAGCCGCTCTCCGTCTCCGGCTACCACATCCGCGAGGCCGGGGCCACGGCCGCGCAGGAGCTCGCGTACACGCTCGCCGACGGCTTCGGCTACGTGGAGCTGGGCCTCTCGCGCGGGCTGGACGTGGACCACTTCGCGTCCGGTCTCTCCTTCTTCTTCGACGCGCACCTCGACTTCTTCGAGGAGATCGCCAAGTTCCGCGCCGCCCGCCGGATCTGGGCCCGCTGGATGAAGGAGGTGTACGGGGCGAAGTCCGAGAAGGCCATGTGGCTGCGCTTCCACACCCAGACGGCCGGTGTCTCCCTCACCGCCCAGCAGCCGTACAACAACGTCGTCCGGACCGCCGTGGAGGCCCTCGCGGCCGTCCTCGGAGGCACCAACTCGCTGCACACCAACGCCCTCGACGAGACCCTCGCGCTCCCGAGCGAGCAGGCCGCCGAGATCGCGCTGCGCACGCAGCAGGTGCTGATGGAGGAGACCGGCGTCGCCAACGTGGCCGACCCGCTGGGCGGTTCCTGGTACGTCGAGCAGCTCACCGACCGCATCGAGGCCGACGCCGAGAAGATCTTCGAGCAGATCAAGGAGCGCGGGCTGCGCGCCCACCCGAACGGGCAGCACCCGATCGGTCCGATCACCTCGGGCATCCTGCGCGGCATCGAGGACGGCTGGTTCACCGGGGAGATCGCCGAGTCGGCCTTCCAGTACCAGCGCTCGCTGGAGAAGGGCGACAAGCGGGTCGTCGGCGTGAACGTCCACCACGGATCGGTCACCGGGGACCTGGAGATCCTCCGGGTCAGCCACGAGGTGGAGCGCGTACAGGTCCGGGAGCTCGCCGAGCGCAAGGCCGGCCGGGACGACGCGAAGGTGACGGCCGCGCTGGACGCCATGCTGGCCGCCGCGCGGGACGGGTCGAACATGATCCCGGCCATGCTGGACGCGGTGCGCGCCGAGGCCACCATGGGCGAGATCTGCAACCTGCTGCGCGACGAGTGGGGCACCTACACGGAGCCGCCGGGCTTCTGACGCACGAGAACCGGCCGGGTCCGGGCTCCCGGCGCCCGAGTCGCCCCGCTCCGGGCGCCCCGGCACCCTAGGGTGGCGGCCATGACCGGCCGCCACCTTCCCGCTCCCGTCCGCGGGGTGAGCGCCCGCGTGGTCATGCAGACCAACTGCGGGCCGTACGCGTACATCGCCGCCGATTTCGAGCCGCCCGGGCCGGGCGGGCTGACGGAGGTCCTCGACGCCGTGCCCGCCGGGCGGCTGCCCGAGATCTACGTGCCCTGCGTGCGGGCCGGCATCGTGCGCGGGCTGGACGGGGTGGCGGCCTCGGTGCTGCTTACCGACGCCGGCTTCCACGAGGTGGACTCCTCGGAGTACGGCTACCGGCTCGCCGGGCTGGAGGCGGGCCGCGCCGCCCTCGTGGCTTGCGGGCTGCTGCCGCCCGAGGAGGCCGACAGCCTGCGGTGGGCCCAGTGGCCGGGCCGCCCGAGGCCCTGGCCGGGCCACAATCCGCGCTCGGAGGCGCTGATCCGGTCGGCTCCCGCCTGGTCCGCCGAGTTCCTGCCGCTGTCGGACGGCGACCGGGCCGCGGTGATCACACCGCCGGTGCGGGGCCGGAAGGGCCGGCGGCGGACCCCAGGAGGCCGTGCATGAGCAGGGCGGTGAAGGTGGCCACCCACAGTTCGTCCACGGGTTCGGAGCTGACGAGCGCCCGGTGCACGACCGTGCCCGCGATCACGTCGAAGATCAGGTCCGTGGTGCGGCCGGCGAGGGACTCGTCCTCCTCGTAGGGGAGTTCGCCCCGGGCCTGCGCCCGTTCGCGGCCCAGTACGACGAGACGTTTCTGCCGATCCACGATCGCCGACCGGATGCGGTCCCGCAGGGCCTCGTCCCGGGTGGACTCCGAGACGACCGCCATCAGGGCGGTACGGGCCTCCGGGCGCCGCAGCAGTTCCGCGAACCGCAGCACCACGTACTCGATGTCCGCTTCGAGCGAGCCCCGGTCGGGCAGTTCGAGGGAGTCGAAGAGCTCCGCGACGGCGTCCACGACCAGTTCGCTCTTCCCGGACCAGCGCCGGTAGAGGGTGGTCTTCGCGACCCCGGCCCGCGCCGAGACGTCCCCCATCGTCAGTTTCGACCAGCCCAGCTCCACCAGTGCGTCCCGGGTCGCGGCCAGGATCGCGGCGTCCGCCGCGGCGCTGCGCGGGCGGCCGGTGCGGCCGGGCGGGGAAGGGGTGCCTGAGCTGGGGTTGCGCATGGCCGAGACCATACCCGCCGGTAGGGGAACCATCAGGGGCCCCCGCGGTGTGCTTCAGATCACGGGGCGATCACGGGGCGCCGGAGGGTGGAGGGAGTTACGCTACGGCTCGTAGCGTAAGAGCGGCAACCACGCGAAGAGCTACCGGCGCCAGGTGGGGACCCGGCGCCACAGCACGCAGAGCATGCAGAGCACGTAGGGCAAGCAGGGTACGAACGGCACGAGGAGTACGGCGGAACCGCACAACGGGTACCGCGATCGGTTCGTTTCGGCCGATCTTTTTCGTCGGCGCGCGCACACGGGGGAGGATGTACGCATGCAGCCCAGAAACATGTCCATGAGCGGCGTCGTCGACCTCGCCGCGGTGAAGGCGGCCGGCGAGGCCAAGGCGAAGGCCGAGCAGGCCCGGGCCGAAGCGGCCCGGAAGGCCGCAGAGGGCGGCGCGCCCGCGTCCGCCGGTGCCGTCCCGCCGTCCGCGCTCGTCTTCGACACCGATGAGACCCGCTTCGAGAGCCATGTCGTCCCGCTCTCGGGCGAGGTTCCGGTCATCCTCGACTTCCGCGCCGAGGGCTTCGAGCAGGGCCGGGAGCTGAGCCTGCTGCTGGAGCGGCTCACGGTCGAGGCGAACGGCCGCCTGGCCCTGGCCGCCCTCGACGTGGCGGCCAACCAGAACCTGATCCGGGAGTTCCGCATCCAGGCCCTGCCGGCCGTGTTCGCGGTGGTCGCGGGTCAGGCACTGCCGCTGTTCCAGGACTTCGCCCCCGAGGAAGAGGTCCGCGCGGTCCTGGCCCAGCTGGTCCAGGTCGCCGAGGAGCGCTTCGGAGTCATCGGCGTCGCGGTGGACCCCGCCGCCGAGGGCGCGGCCCCGGGCGCGGGAGCGGCGGCCACCGAGGAGCCGGCCGGCCCGTACGACGCCCTGCTGGACGCGGCGGTCGAGGCGCTGGACGCCGACGACCTCGACGGAGCGGTCCGCGCCTACAAGGACGTACTGGCGGCCGACCCGGGCAACACCGACGCGAAGCTGGGCCTGGCCCAGGCCGAACTCTTCGCCCGGGTCAAGGACATGAACCCGCAGGCGGTGCGCACCGCGGCGGCCGAGAACCCGCGCGATCCGGCGGCGCAGATCGCCGCCGCCGACCTCGACCTGGCGGGCGGTCACGTGGCGGACGCCTTCGGGCGCCTGGTGGACACCGTACGCGTGACGTTCGGTGACGACCGGGATGCCGTACGGGTGCGCCTGCTGGAGATGTTCGAAGCCGTCGGGCCGGACAACCCGCTCGTGACTTCGGCGCGCACGGCGCTCGCGCGGGTGCTGTTCTAACACCCGTCGGAGCACCCGTCCGGGCACCTGCCCGATGGCGGTCCGCCACCGGCGATTTATTGACACGCAGACAAACAGCGGCCGCACTTTGCCAAAACTTGGCAATCGCGGCCGCTGTTACTCGCAGTAAATCGAACCCCGTGAACTGTCCGGTGTGTTCACTCTTCCCCCGATCTGTCGTGGCCCTTGGTGACACCCTGTGTTGCGGGCCGACAGCGGCATGCCTTCCTTAGGTTATCTGGCCGTTACCCGCCAGTAACGAACCCCCTTGTGCCCCGGCCCCGAATGGACCACGATCGGCGACGCTCGGTCCTTCCCGCAGAGCCGCTCATCCGGAGCCGCGGTGGAGGGTCCCCACCGGGCCGGCCGGTGGCAGTGGCACCGGCCGTGGGACAGGGGGGTCTCCGTCACGCGGCGGGGCCTGTCCTCCAGGTTGCGCGAACGCGTGGCCAAGTGGTTGTCGCTCGGGGGTGAACGCCGGTGTACCGGACGCGGTCGTGCCGCGGCTCGGCCGCCTGCGCTCCTTCCCGAGGACGTAGCACTTCTCCCATCCCAGGACGGGTACGGCCCGGACCGGAGATGTACGTCCGAGAAGGAGGAACAAAATGAGTTCTCAGATTCGTGGCGGGACCAGATGGAAGCGCTTCGCGCTCGTCATGGTGCCGAGCATCGCGGCCACGGCCGTGGTCGGTGTCGGTCTGGCGCAGGGTGCCCTCGCGGCCTCCTTCGCCGTCTCGGGCCAGGACTTCAAGGTTTCGGCCGACAAGCTCGACGGTCGCAACCTGATCCAGTACGGCGGCATTGCCGAGGGGCATGACCTCAAGGGCAACGTGCAGCACCACCCGGTCACCATCTCCGGGTTCAGCCACGCCGAGATCACCAACATGTGCCAGTCGCTGGTGACGCCGACCCCGCTCGGCAACATCACCCTGCAGCTGAAGACGGGCACCAAGGCCGGCAAGCCCGCCGTGGCCGACAACATCTACCTGGATGTTGCCGAGCTCGACACGGACGCCGAGTTCGAGAACCTCGACATCGGTGTCGCCGTCGGCGACGCGAGCCACAAGACCAAGCCGCAGGCCGGCACGGTCGCCAGCCCGTACGCGTTCTCGCAGCGCGCGGACCGCGCGGTGCTGTCGAACGTGCGCCAGAAGGCGTGGGCGACGACGGCGGGCACCTTCAAGCTGCCCGACCTCAAGCTGCGCCTCCTCGGTGGCGACCAGCCCTGCTACCAGGACGAGAAGTAGTCGCTCCCGGTGCTTGACCG
>NZ_JBSGXB010000303.1:0-9003 GCF_053609185.1 Streptomyces sp. NPDC054956
GTGGTCGGTGCCCGGGGCGGCCTCGATCGTCTTCTGGAGCGAGGACGGGGCACTGCCGTGGCCGCCGCCGTGAGCGCCACCGCCGTCCGCGGCGTGGGCGACCCCGCCGCCGAGGGCGAGGGTGCCGAGCAGGACGGCGGCCGAGGTGGCGGCGATGCGCTTGCTGATCTTCATGGTGCGGCTCCTTGCCGTGGGTGCTTTCGACTGACACCCCGAAGCTAGGAGAACCGGGCATTTCGCCGCTCTAACGTTCCGCGCCCCCGCACCCCCTCCGCGCTTACTCCGCCCCGACCGGGGGCGCTCCCGCGGTCGGGGCGCGCCTCAACGTCCCTTGCGGCCGCGGCGGGAGGCGGGTTTGGCCGGCTTCGGGGCCGGGGGGTCGATGCGATGGAGGTCGAGGGTCGGCGGGACCGGGGTGGCTCCGGGGCCGCCCGACTCGGCCCAGGCGATGATCTCGTCGGTGGCGGTGTCGTCCAGGGCCCAGCCGAACCAGGCCGCGCGGGCGCCGCGGCGGCGGGCCTCGGTGGTGGGCTGCACCACGATGACGTTGGCCTGCGCGCAGGGCCCGAGGCAGTCCGTCGTACGGACGGCCAGGCGGCCCCCGGAGGCCGCGGCGGCCTCGCGGAGCCGGGCGAGCTGGCCCGCGTGGTCGGTGCCGGGGTTCTTGCGGGCGTCGCCGCAGCAGCAGCCCCGGCAGACCACCAGGGTGCAGGGGCGTTCGGCGTGGGCGGAGAGCGGGCGTATCCAGGTCACCGCCGCACGTTACCGGGCCTGCGGGGCGGGGTGTTGAGCGGTGCGGGAGACCTCCGCCACATGTTCACCGGGGAGTTCGGCGCCGGCGGCCTGCGCACCGTCCCGGGCGTCCCGGGTGTCCCCCGCGTCCGCGGCGTCTCCGGCGTCCCGGGCCCTGCGCCGGGCCAGGACCGCGCAGACCATCAGCTGCATCTGGTGGAAGAGCATCAGCGGCAGCACGGCGAGGCTCGCCTGGGCGCCGAACAGGACGCTGGCCATGGGCAGTCCGGCGGCCAGGCTCTTCTTCGACCCCGCGAACTGGATGGCGATCCGGTCCTCGCGGGAGAACCCGAGGCGCTCGGCCCCGTACCAGGTGGCCAGCAGCATCACGGCGAGGACGACCGCCTCCACCGCCAGGAGCGCACCGAGGCGCGCGACGCCGACCTGGTGCCAGATCCCGGCGACCATGCCCGCGCTGAAGGCGGTGTAGACGACGAGCAGGATCGAGCCGCGATCCACGTAACCCAGGACCTTCTTGTTGCGGACGAGGAAACCGCCGACCCAGGGGCGCAGGGCCTGGCCCAGGAGGAAGGGCAGGAGAAGCTGGAGGACGATCTTCAGCACCGAGTCGAGGGAGAACCCGCCGGCGCTGTTGCCGAGCAGGCCGGCGGCCAGGAGGGGGGTGAGGAAGATGCCGACGAGGCTGGAGAAGGAACCGGCGCAGATCGCGGCGGGGACGTTGCCCCGGGCGATCGAGGTGAAGGCGATGGAGGACTGGATGGTGGAGGGGACCAGGCAGAGGAAGAGCAGGCCGCTGTAGAGCGGGGGCGTGAGGAGGGTGGGGACCAGGGTGTGGGCGGCGAGGCCGAGGAGGGGGAAGAGGACGAAGGTGCAGGCGAGCACGGTGAGGTGGAGCCGCCAGTGGCGCAGGCCGTCGAGGGCCTCGCGGGTGGAGAGCCGGGCGCCGTAGAGGAAGAAGAGCAGGGCCACCGCTCCGGTGGACGCCGCCTCGGCGAGGGGGACGGCCGCGCCGCGGGCGGGGAGCAGGGCGGCGAGGACGACGGTGGCGAGCAGGCCCATGATGAACGGGTCCACGGGGAGTCGGGCGGGGAGGTGCGGGCGGCGCATGCGGGGGTGCTCACTTGCTCAGGGGCGGGCAGGGGTCCTTCCCATGGTCGGGGGTGGGGTGGTGATCGGGAAACCCGTATACCGCTCTGACTGTCATCACGGAATGGAATGAGCACGACTAGGGTGGACGGTATGTACGACCCCGTCCAGCTGCGCACCTTCCTCACCGTCGCCCAGACGCTGAGCTTCACCCAGGCCGCCGCCCGGCTCGGCGTCCGCCAGTCCACGGTCAGCCAGCACGTGCGGCGACTGGAGGAGGCCACGGGCAGGCCGCTCTTCCTGCGCGACACGCACAGCGTGGAACTCACGGAGGACGGCGAGGCGCTGCTCGGCTTCGCCCGCTCGATCCTGGAGGCGCACGAGCGCGCGACGGCCTTCTTCGCCGGGACCCGGATCCGGGGCCGGCTGCGCTTCGGCGCCTCGGAGGACTTCGTACTGACCCGGCTGCCGGAGATCCTGGAGGCGTTCCGGCACGAGCACCCCGAGGTGGAGCTGGAGCTCTCGGTGGAGCTGTCGGGAACCCTGCACGAGCGGCTGGACGCGGGCCGGCTGGACCTCGTACTCGCCAAGCGGCGCGGGGAGGCCGACGAGCGGGGGCGGTTGGTGTGGCGGGACCGGATGGTGTGGATCGGGGCGGAGGGCCTGCGGGTGGACCCGGACCGGCCGGTGCCGCTGATCGTCTTCCCGCCGCCGGGGATCACCCGGGAGCGGGCGCTCGACGTGCTGCAGGCCGACGGGCGGCCGTGGCGGATCGCCTGTACGAGCGGCAGCCTCAGCGGTCTGATCGCGGCGGCGCGGGCGGGGCTGGGCGTCATGGCCCACACACGGGGGCTGATCCCGCCGGGCCTGGTCCGGGTGGGCGGCCTGCCGGACCTCGGGTCGGTGGAGTTCGCCCTGCTGCGGGGCCCCCGGGTATCGGCCGCCGCGGAGGCCCTGGCGGCGGCGATCCTCTCCGGCGCGGACCGGCTGACGCGGACCGGCTGACGAGGACCGGCTGACGCCGGGCCGGATCGTCGCCGTGTCGTCAGTGGCCGGATGCTGCCGTTCCGGGGCTTGTTCGCCTAGGGTCCCGTTACGTCAACCCCGCCTGACCAGGCGGGCATTCGCACGGAACGGACATGGGGACGCGCATGAGGATCGCAGTACTGGGGACCGGCGAGGTCGGGCGGCAGCTGGCCGGGAAGCTCGTCTCGCTCGGCCACGACGTCACGATGGGGTCCCGCACCGCGGACAACGCCGACGCCGCGGCGTGGGCCGCGGAGACCGGCGGCGCCCACGGGACCTTCGCCGACGCCGCCGCCGGCGCCGAGCTGGTCGTCAACGCCACCGGCGGCCTGGTCTCCCTGGCCGTCCTGGAGGCCGCCGGGGCCGGGAACCTGCGCGGGAAGACGGTCGTCGACGTCTCCAACGCGCTGGACTTCTCCGAGGGGTTCCCGCCCAAGGTCGTCACCCCGGACGGCCACAGCGTCGCCGAGCAGCTCCAGAAGGCCTTTCCCGAGGCGCGGGTCGTCAAGACCCTCAACACCATGAACAACGCCGTCATGGTCGAGCCCGGCCGCGTTCCCGGCCACCACACCGTGTTCCTGAGCGGTGACGACGACGCCGCGAAGGCCGAAACCGCCGCGCTCCTCAAGGAGTTCGGCTGGGACCCGGGACAGATCACCGATCTCGGCGACCTGTCGAGCGCCCGCGCCACCGAAGCCCTGATGGGCCTGTGGCTGCGGCTGTACGGGGTGCTGGGCCCGGTGGACTTCAACATCTCGGTGGTCACCGCACAGTAGTGCTCCGACCGGCAGGGCTGGGGAGGTCTTGTGGAGGTATCCAGCCGTTGATCAACGACGGGGAGGGCTGGGGTAGCGTCGCCGCGCTGCGCGGAGAGGAGCGGGGCCTTGCGCGAGATCACCGTCCCACCCGTCGTCACGGGCTCGCCCGTCGGCGGTCTGGCCGATGCCGTCTTCCAGCACGCCCGCGAGGACCCCGGCCGGGTCGTACTGGGCCGCAAGACGGACGGGGTCTGGCAGGACGTGACCGCGGGAGAACTGGCCGCCGAGGTGACGCGGCTGGCCCAGGGGCTGCTCGCGCACGGCATCCGCTTCGGAGACCGCGTCGCGATCATGTCCCGTACCCGGTACGAGTGGACGCTCTTCGACTTCGCCCTGTGGGCGATAGGCGCCCAGCCCGTCCCCGTCTACCCGAGCTCCTCCGCCGAGCAGGTGCACTGGATCCTGTACGACTCCCAGTGCACGGCCTGCGTCGTCGAGGACGAGGACCAGGCCATGACCGTCGGGTCGGTCATCGAGCGGCTGCCGCTCCTGCGCCGGCTGTGGCAGCTGGACGCGGGAGCGGTGGACGGCCTCTTCGAGGACGGCCGGCAGGTCTCCGAGGACGTCGTGCACCGCCACCGGGGCGCCGTGACGCCCGATGCGACGGCCACGGTCATCTATACGTCCGGGACCACCGGGCGCCCCAAGGGCTGCGTGCTGACGCACGGCAATTTCATGTACGAGGCCGACACGATGGTGACCCGCTGGGAGTCCGTCTTCCAGGCCGGGCCCGGTGAGCAGCCGTCCACCCTGCTGTTCCTGCCGCTCGCGCACGTCTTCGGGCGGATGGTGGAGGTGGCGGCCGTCCGCTCCCGGGTCAAGCTCGGGCACCAGCCGGTGCTGGCGGCGGCCGAGTTGCTGCCGGATCTCGCCGCGTTCCGCCCGACGTTCGTGCTCGGGGTCCCGTACGTCTTCGAGAAGGTCTTCGCCGCCGCCCGCCGCAAGGCCGAGTCCGAGGGCCGGACCGGCCCCTTCGACCGGGCGGTGGAGGTGGCCGTACGGTACGCGGAGGCGCGCGAGCAGCGGGCGTTCGGCACCGGGCCCGGGCCCTCGGCCAAGCTGCGCATGGAGCATCAGCTCTTCGAGAAGCTGGTGTACGGGAAGGTCCGCGAGGCGCTGGGCGGCCGGGTGCGGCACGCCATGTCGGGCGGCTCGGCGATGTCGCGCCGGCTCGGGCTGTTCTTCGACGGCGCCGGGGTCACGGTGTTCGAGGGGTACGGACTGACCGAGTCGTGCGCGGCGGCCACGGCGAACCCGCCGGGGGCCACCAAGTACGGGACCGTCGGGAAGCCGATCCCCGGCTCCACCGTGCACATCGCCGAGGACGGGGAGGTCTGGCTGCACGGCGGCCACGTCTTCTCCGGGTACCTGAACGATCCGCACGCCACCGAGGCGGTGCTGCGCGAGGGCTGGCTGGCCACCGGTGACCTGGGGCGGCTGGACGAGGACGGGTACCTCACGATCACCGGGCGCAAGAAGGAGATCCTGGTGACCTCCAACGGCAAGAGCGTCGCGCCGACCGCCCTGGAGGAGCGGGTCCGTTCGCATCCGCTCGTCTCGCAGTGCGTGCTGGTGGGCAACGACCGGCCGTTCATCGCGGCCCTGCTCACCCTGGACATGGAGGGGGTCGCGCACTGGATGGCGATGCGCGGGCGTCCCCAGCTGCCGGCGGCGGACCTGGTGCTGGATCCCGATCTGACGGCGGAGGTCCGGCGGGCGGTGGTGGCCGCGAACACCCTGGTCTCCCAGGCCGAGTCGATCCGCACGTTCCGGGTCCTGGCCGAGCAGTTCACGGAGGAGCGGGGGCTGTTGACGCCCTCGCTGAAACTCAAGCGCCGGGCGATCGAGAAGGCCTACGCGACCGAGGTGGAGGCCCTCTACTCCCACGACTGAGGGCGCAACCGAAGGCGCAGCCGAGGACCGCCGAAAGCTAACTGACGGATCGTCACTTTACTTGGTCATTGATATTGACGATCCGTCAGGTCGCGCACAGAATGCGGGGATTCCGACCGGAGGGGATCCACACATGTTGCGACCGATCCGCACCCTGGCCGCCGCGGCGGCGACTCTCGCACTCGTCTCCGCCTGCAACTCCGCCTCCAACAGCTCCTCCCCCGACAAGCCGGGGGGCGCCGGCAACTCCCGCGGGGTGAGCGCCGATTCGATCAAGGTCGGCGGCATCGTGTCGATGACCAGCGCCAGCGGTTACAGCAAGAAGGACACCGATCTCGGGGCCAAGGCCCGTTACCTGAGGGCCAATGCCGAGGGCGGCGTCAACGGCCGCAAGATCGACTACATCGGCGCCGAGGACGACGGCCAGGACCCCGCCAAGAACCTTGCCGCGGCCCGCAAACTCGTCCAGCAGGACAAGGTCTTCGCGGTCTCCCCCATGAGCTCGGTCACCTTCTCCGGCTCCGACTTCCTGGAACAGGAGAAGGTCCCCACCTTCGGCTGGGGCACGCTCCCCTCCTTCTGCGGCCCCAAGTACATCTACGGGTTCAACGGCTGCCTCGTCCCCACCCCCGGCGGCACCATCAACCAGACCTGGCCCGAGGGCATCGGCAAGGTCCTCGGCGGGGCCCAGGGCAAGTCCGTCGCGATCATCGCCAACGACAGCGACGCCGGGAAGTTCGGCGTGCGCACCTTCCAGCAGGGCTTCACCAGCGCCGGTTTCAAGGTCTCCTACGCCAAGGCCTCGGTGCCCGGCACCGCCGTCCCGAGCGACTGGTCGGCGTACGTCAAGGAGATCCTCGAGAGCAACGACGGCAAGGCCCCGGACGCGGTCGTCTCGGTCATGCAGACCCCCAACAACATCGGCCTGTTCACCTCGCTCAAGCGCAGCGGGTACAAGGGCCTGCTCTCCGACCCGACCGACTACGACCCGGGTCTGCTCGCCAAGGACGCGACCAAGATGGCCCTCGACGGCGTGCACGTCCTGCTGCAGTTCGAGCCCTTCGAGTCCACGAACCCGAAGATGGCCCAGTTCAAGGCCGACATCAAGGCCGCGAACGGCGGGCAGGACATCCCCCTCAACATGCACATGATGACGGGCTACATGTCGGCCGACCTGTTCGTGTCCATCGCGCAGAAGGCCGGCAAGAACCTGACCGTCGAGTCCTTCCAGGCCGCCGCGCAGGGCTTCTCCGACACCGCGACCCTCGTCGGCGACCGCTCCGAGCCCAAGGGCCAGAAGGACAGCTTCGGCTGCGGCGCGCTCGTCCAGCTGAAGAACGGCGCGTACGAGGTCTCCGTACCGTTCAAGTGCTACGAGCCCATCCCCTTCAAGTAGCGGGCCGGGAAACGGCATGGGAGATCTGCTCGCCTTCGTACTGAGCGGTCTGGTGTCCGGCGCCCTGTACGCACTGCTCGCCACCGGGCTGGTGCTGTCGTACTCGGCGTCCGGGCTGTTCAACTTCGCGCACGGGGCCACCGCCTACCTGTGCGCGCTCACCTTCTACGAACTGCACTCCGGGCTGGGCTGGCCGGCCGTCCCGGCGGCGCTGCTGGTGGTCCTCGTACTGGCACCCGGGCTCGGGTGGGCACTGGACCGGCTGATGTTCCGGCGGCTCGCGCAGGTCGGGGAGACGGCGCAGATCGTCGCCACCATCGGCCTGCTGGTGGCGCTGCCCGCGGCCGGCCTGTGGACGGTCGAACTGCTGACGGACGCGGGCGCTCCGCTCAAACCGGCGGAGAACCAGTTCGGGCTGCCGGGGGTGGGGCCGAGCCCCGCGACGTCCTGGCAGCTCACCGAGGACGTCGGCATCGACTCCGACCAGCTGATCACCTGGGTGGCCACCGCCCTGGTGGCGGTGGCCCTGTGGGTGCTGATGCGGCACACCCGGCTCGGGCTGCGGCTGCGGGCCGCCGTCGACAACCGCTCGCTCACCGAACTGCGCGGGATCGACGCCGGCCGGCTGTCGTCGGTGGCCTGGATGATCGCATCGGGTCTGGCGGGGCTCGCGGGAGTTCTCGCGACCCCGCTCCTGGGGCTGTCGGCGCACGACTTCACCCTGTTCCTGTTCGTATCGGCCACGGCGGCCGTGATCGGGCGGTTCGCCTCCGTCCCCCTCGCGTTCGCCGGCGGGCTGGGCCTGGGCGTGCTGCAGAACCTGGTCGTCGGTTACGCGTCCTTCGCCGACTCCGTCACCGGGTTCAGGACGGCCGTGCCCTTCCTGATCCTCTTCGGCGGACTCCTCGTCCTCACCCGGCGGGCACGCACCGCCGGGACCGCCGCGGTGGACGTGGCCTCCGTGGACCACCTCGCCGGAGCCCCGTGGGGGCGCCGGTGGGGGGTGTGGGCGGCGCTCGGCGTGGCTCTGGGCGCAGCGTTCTACACGGTCACCACGCCGTTCTGGAGCGGTCTCCTCGCCCAAGGGCTCGCGCTGGCCCTGGTGTTCATGTCCTTCACCGTGGTGACCGGACTCGGCGCGATGGTCTCCCTGGCCCAGGGCACCTTCGTCACCGGTGCCGCGCTGGTGGCCGGGCTGCTGATGAGCCACGGCTGGCCCTTCGTCGCGGCACTGGCGGTCGGCACTTGTGTGGCCGCCGTCCTCGGTGCACTGGTCGCACTGCCCGCGCTCCGCCTCGGCGGCCGCTCACTGGCCCTGGCGACCCTCGCGCTGGCCTTCCTCGCGGACCAGGTCCTCTTCCAGATGCGGTGGCTGCGCAACGGGGACTCCGGGTGGCCGATCCCGCGCCCGGTGATCGGGCCGGTGGACCTGTCCGACGACCGGGCGCTGGGCGTGGCGCTGGTGGTCGTGGTCGCGCTGGTCGCCGCCGGGCTCAGCGCACTGCGGAACTCGCCCTCGGGGCGGGCGATGCTCGCCGTACGCTCGGCGCCGGCGGCCGCGATGGCCTCCGGCGTGTCCGTACTGCGGACCAAGCTGCTGCTGTTCACGCTGTCGGCGGGGCTGGCCGGGTTCGGGGGCGTGCTGTACGCCTCGTACAACACCCGGATCACGGCCACCGACTTCACGGCGATGACCGGACTGGTCTGGCTCGCGGTGGTCGTGGCGGCGGGGGTCCGGCGGCCCCAGTACGCGGTGGTGGCGGGCCTGGTCTTCGCGGTGGCTCCGCGGGTGATGGCGGACTACGTCACGGAGTCACCACACCTGCCGGTGATCCTGTTCGGCCTGGCGGGGTTGGCCTTGGCCAACGACCCGGATGGCTACTGCGCGGCTTTCCCGGTCCGCCGCGCCCGCCGCCGGGCCGAAGCCGGGGCGGGGGCCGGGGTGGGACCTGCGGGGCTGTTCCCCACCCCGCCCCTTCCCGAAACTGGGGCTCCGCCCCAGGCCCCGGCCCTCAAACGCCGGGCGGGCTG
>NZ_JBSGXB010000304.1:0-8946 GCF_053609185.1 Streptomyces sp. NPDC054956
GAGCCCGGACCGCGCGGTGCCGGGGGCGCGGCCGCCGCCCCGGCGGCCCCGGTCGCGGCCGCGGCCCGTCGGCGCGGCCGCCATCCGCCGCGCAGCGCCGCCAGCAGGGCGTAGTTCTCCGCCACGAAGACCCGGCCCGGCCCGCCGGACGGCTCCGGGACCCGCTGGCCCGTCAGGTCCAGGTACATCGCCCGGACCACGTCCAGTCCGCCCGCGTCCGTGAACAGCCGGAACTGCGCCCCCGGCCGGGGGTTGAAGTCCACCAGCCGGAAGACGCCCCGCTCGTCGCGGCGGAAGTCGAGGTCGAGGATGCCCTGGTAGCCGAGCCGTTCGGCGAGGCGCAGCCCGGCCTCCTCCACCGCCGGATCGGGCAGCCACCGTCCGACCGCCGTCAGGCCCGTCCGTACCGGCCAGGACAGCTCCTTGCGCCCCGATCCGGTGATCAGCGGATGGCCTCCCCGGGCGAACGCGCCGTGGAAGAACCAGTCGGTGTCCGGCCCGGCCGGCAGGAACCGCTGCAGCAGCAGCCGGCTCCCCGCCTCCGCGGAGCGCTCGTACAGCCGCCGCGCCTCGGCGGCCGCGTGGACCAGGGTGGTGCTGCGCAGGCCCGCGCCCGGGGGCAGCAGCCACGGCCGGCTCCACTTGGCGATCACGGGCAGGCCCAGCCGCCACGCGGCCTCCGCCGCCTCGGCCCCGCTCGCCGGGATCACGGTCTCCGGGTGCGGGACGTCCCACCGCGCGCACAGCCGGGACAGCTCGGCCTTGTCCGCCACCCGCGCGGGCAGGTTGTCGGGCTGATGGGGGATCCGGAAACGGTCCGTCAGCATCGGCGCGACCCTCGACACCGCGATCGCGCTCAGATCGTCCATCGCGATGAGCACCGCCGGCCGCCCGATCCGCTCGGAGACCCCGGTCAGGCACTCCAGGAGCGCCTCGGGCGCCTCGGGGTCGAGCCCTCCGGACGGCCCGGGGTGCACGGCACGCAAATAGCGCGAACGCCCCATGGGACCTCCCCCGGCCTCGACGACGGCATGGACCTCCACGCCCTCCCGCCCAAGGGATCTGACGGCGCCGAGGGTTCCGTGGTGGAACGGATTCCGATCGAGTCTGAGCAGAACTGCGGGCACTTGGCTGGGATGCGCGTACATGGAAACGGTGTCTTTCACCTAGTCGGACCAAGCAAGGAGGGTGCGCACCTGCGAATGGCCTATGTGGAGATCCCCGGACAGGCCATTCGTCAGATCTGATGTCTAACGTCTTTGGTAAGCACACCGATTCAGGAAAGCTCGGGAGACGCCATGCCCAGACCACGTCGCCGACTGGCGAGCACCTGCATCGGTACGGTCACGGCCGGACTGCTCGCCACCGGGGCCGCCCTCGCGGCCCCCGAGGAACAGCGCGCGGGCTCCGACATCGCCATGGGCGCCTATCTCGACTACGGGCCGCCGGGAGTGGCCCGGATCCCGTTCCTGTCGCACTGGCTGGGCGGCAAGGAGATCCGGGTCGGGCACACCTATCTGCCCGGTGACCAGTGGGCCGGCATCGAGGGCGGCGTCAACTTCCTCGACGACTGGGCCGAATGGCGCCGGGCCCGGGACGACCGGATGTTCGTCCTCAACGTGCCCATGCAGGAGCGCAACGAGGACCGGGTCCCCGACTACCAGGTGGCCCAGCTCATCCGGGCCGGCGCGGACGGCCAGTACGACCGGCACTTCAAGAAGCTCGCCGAGCGGCTGGTGGCGCTGGGCGTCCCGGACACGGTGATCGTGCTCGGCTGGGAGATGAACGGCATCACGTACACCCACCGCTGCGGGCCCGACCCGGAGAACTGGAAGGCGTACTGGAAGCGCATCGTCAACACGATGCGCGCCGTGCCCGGCCAGAAGTTCAAGTTCGATTTCACCCCGAACCGCGGCAGGGACGCGATCGGCTGGACCCGGTGCTACCCGGGCGACGACGTGGTCGACATCGTCGGGATGGACTCGTACGACCAGGCTCCCGGGCGGACCTTCGACGACCAGATCACCCAGCCGTTCGGGCTCCAGCAGCACGTGGACTTCGCGAAAGCACACGGCAAGGAGATCTCGTACCCGGAGTGGGGGCTGTTCCGCAACGGGGACAACCCGGAGTACGTGCGGCGCATGCTGAAGTGGATCGAGCAGCAGAAGCCGCTCTACCACACCATCACCGACTACTGCCCGCACGGTGTATGGCAGTGCAAGCAGAACCCGGAGTCCTCGAAGGCCTTCCGTGACGCGCTGCTGCCGCAGCGGCCCGACCCGGTGATCCCGACGCCGCCCGTGGTCCCGACCCCGCCGATCCCCACACCCGTGGTCCCGACCCCGCCGATCCCCACGCCGGTGGTGCCGACCCCGCAGATCCCCACACCGGCCATCCCGACGCCGGTCGTCACACCTCCGCCGATCGTCGTCCCGAGCCCGGTCGCCCCGAGCCCGGTCGCCCCGAGCCCGCTGGTCCCGAGCCCCGTCGAGCCGAGCCCGGTCGCCCCGAGCCCCGTCGTCGAACCGAGCCCGGCCGTGCCGAGCCCCGAGGTCAGCCCGGTGGTTCCCAAGCCCGACCCCGTGGTCCCGTCCCCCGTGGCCCCGTCCCCCGTGGCCCCGTCCCCCGCTGTCCCGTCCCCGGTGCCGTCGCCGCTCGTCCCGAAGCCCGATCCGAGCCCGCCGACCAAGCCGACCAAGCCGACCGAGCCGCCCGTCAACAGCAAGCAGTGGTGCGTGCCGCTCAACTTCGGCGAGTGGCTCTCCAAGCTGGTCGGCAAGCAGTCGGTCTGCGTCAAGGTCGACTGGGGCAAGGACTCCGGCTTCTGGCCCTTCTAGGCGGGGCGGTCGGATCATCGGACCCGCAGTTCGTTGAGCCGCGCCCGCCAGTCCCTGGCGGCCGGCAACGCCTCCCGCAGCGCGTCCACCGCCCGCTCGCGCCCCGTCACCTGCGACTCGTGCAGTCGCAGCAGGGGCGCGAGCGCGGTCCTGGCCATCAGGAAGCGCTGGTTGACCACCGTCTCCGGCCGCCAGTGGTTCTTGTACGGTTCGTTGCCGCGCAGGAAGCTCACCACCGGGCGGCCTTCGGCCAGCGCGCGGCCGGTCTCGTAGCGCAGCAGCAGCGTCGCCACGTCGACCTTCCGGTCGCGCAGGTCCGGGTCGGCTCCGTAGAGGTAGCCGCCGCTGAGCGCGCCCGACAGCAGCGTGAGGTTGGCCGCGACCACCTTCCCGTCGAGCCGGAACTCGGCCAGCCGGCCCTCCCCGGCCCGCACCATCCGCCGGGTGGCCCGGGTCAGGTGCTCGGCGAAGCGCGGCTTGAGGTGCTCGGGGGTCACCCCGCGGCCGCGCCACTGCTTCTCGTGCAGCCGCAGCAACGTCCGTACGGCACGCGGCACTTCCTGCTCGGTGACCTCGTGCTCCTCGATCCCGGCCGCGTCCGTCTTGCGGAGCTTGGCCCGCACCCGCTGCGCGCCCGAGGCCGGCATCCGCTTGACCAGCTCGTCGAACGGCAGGACGGGCAGCTCCATGCAGGTGGAGTCGGCCAGCTTGCTGCCGATCCCGGGCCACGCGGCGTACACCGCCTCGGCGGCGGCCCCCGGCCGTACCTCGCGCAGGTCCACGACCGCGCCCCGGGCGGCCCGGTGCAGACCGTGGGCCAGCGCCGGGACGACCTGCTCGGCGTGCTCGGCCGCGACCAGGACGTCGAAGTAGTCGGTGATGCCCCCGCCGAGCGGTACGAGCAGCGGCAGCGGCCGGTGTACGAGCATCAGCGCGGCGGCGCCGACCAGTTCCCCGTCGCGCCGCACGAGGACGATCCGGAGCCGGCCGTCCTTGCCGTAGGAGAGCCACCAGGAGTGCAGCCACGCGTGGCTCTGGAAGGGGGTGGCGGTGGGGCAGCCGCGGACGAGCCGGTTCCACGGCTCCTCCAGCGCGGCGAACTGCCGGGGATCGCGGCACAGCGTCACCGACAGGGCCCCGGCGGAGCCGGACGTCATCGCACGGGCTCCTTCTCCTTGGTCTCGCTGTGCTCGCCCTGCGCGGGCAGCGAGGCGAACTCGCCGACGACGACGGCTGCCGGCTCCTCGCCGCCGCCCTCGCCCTCGCCCTTGCGCCGCGCGGGCCGGGCCAGCAGCCACAGCCCGCCCAGCAGCCCGCCGGCGCACAGCCCGACGGCCCCGCTCAGCGCGGGCGACGCCGAGGCGGGCTCCGAGGGAGCGACGGCCTGGTTGAAGAGGAGCAGCTGCACGCCGGTGTTCTTGGCGGCCTGGTTGCTGCTCAGCGACAGCGCGTCGGCGACCGCGTTCGCGATGTCGGCGGCCTCGGACGCGCTCTTCGCCGTCCCGGTGATGGCGATCATCGGGGACTCGGGGGAGGTCTCGGCACGGACCTGCGTGCGCAGCTGCTGTACGCCGACGCCCGCGCGGGGCTGGGCGTACGCGAGGGTGGAGCTGCTGGTGGCGATGCGGGCGTAGGCCTGGGCGAAGCCCAGCGCGGTGGCGGGCTCGGTGGTGTCGTCCGGAACCGCGACGACGTAACTGGTAGCGGCGTACTCGGGGGCCTTGAGCACCCCGTACGCCCCTCCGGCGGCCAGCCCCAACAACGCGGCGGCGGGCAGCGGCCACCACGCGGGGGGCGGCATCATCCGTACCCGGCGCCGGTGGGTGGACTTCTTCTGATCGGCGGTGTCAGCCATGTGCGTGCCTCTTTCCTGGTGGAGGGGTGGTTGGTGCGAGTCCCGTACGGGACCCCCTGCGGGATCGGATCAGCCGGTGTCGCCGCCCCCGACGGGCCCCAACGGGCCCTCGCCGGCGCGGCCCGCGAGGCTCGTCGCCTTCGCGGACCCTTCGGGCCGCCCCCGGCCCACGGCACCACCGGCCGCCGCTTCCGCCCCGGCCTGCGGCACGTGCACGGACGACCCGGAGGCCACTCCCGGCCCCACCGGCCCACCGGCGGCCACGTCCAGCCCCGCCGGCGCTTGCGGCGACCCGGGGGCCGCATCCAGCCCCGCCGGCGGTCGCGGCGCGCCGGGGGCCACATCCAGCCCCGCCGGCGTTTGAGGCGCGGGGGTCCGGGGGCCGGCCTCCGGCAGCGGCGCCGCGCCGTGCGGCTCCGGCACCCTCCCCTGTGCGGCGGGCAGGGGGGCGACCGGGGGCCGGCTGCCGGCTCCGGGGCCGCCCGGGGTCGGGGTGGCGGCGGGGGCCGCCGTCGGGGTGGCGGCGCGGGCGGCCGGGGACGCGGTGGCCATCGCCAGGGCGTAGACGGCTCGGAGCTGCTCCGCGCTGCGCGCGATGTCGTACCGCCGGACCACCGCGGGCGGCGGCAGCCGACGCGCGCCCGCCTCCATGTGCCCGCGCAGCGCCGCGACGAGCTCCTCCGTGCCGGTACCGATCCGCCGCGCCCCCGGCGCCTGCGTCGCGGGCAGGTCGTCGATCGCCGGGCACGTCACGTGCAGCACCGGCAGCCCGGCGGCGAGCGCCTCGACGACCGCCAGCCCGAACGCCTCCTCCCGCGAGGGGGACACGAAGACGTCCATCGCGGCGAGCAGCGCCGGGATCCCGGGGGTGCGGCCGTCCGCGCTGTCGCCCAGCGGGTCGCGCTCCCCCAGCAGGTGGATGCGGCTCTGGGCCCCCAGCTCCGCGGCGAGCAGCCGCAGCGAGGCCCGTTCGGGGCCGTCCCCGGCCAGCAGCAGGTGCGCGCCGGGCAGCGCCGCCACCGCCCGCACCAGCGAGTCGAACCGCTTGCCCGGCACGAGCCGGCCGACGCCGCCGACCACGAAGGCCCGCTCCGGCAGCCCGGTCCGGGCCCGGGTGGCCCGGCGCACTCCTTCGTCGAAGCGGAACCGCACGGCTTCGATCCCGTTCGGCACCACGTGCACCCGCCCGGCCGGCACCCCCCAGGCCTCCAGACGGGCCGCCACCGTGTCGGACACGGCCACCGTCGCCGCACCGAGCCGCTCGCTCGCCAGGTACAGCCCCCGCACCCCGCGCGTCAGCGGCCGGCCTTCGATCTCGCCCTCGCCCAGGGAGTGTTCGGTGGCCACGCTCACCCGCACGCCCGCGATCCGGGCCGCGAGGCGCCCGTACACGCAGGCCCGGTACAGGTGCGTGTGGACCAGGTCGTAGCGGCCGCGCCGGATGAACCTGACCATCCGGGGAACTGCCCCCAGGTCCCGGTTGCCGCGCATCCCGAGGTGCACGACCCGGACCCCGTCGGCCCGCAGCCCCTCGGCCACCGGCCCGGGGTTGGTGAGCGTCAGGACGTCGCAGCGCATCGGCATGTGCCGCAGCAGCAAGCGGAGTTGCTGCTCGGCGCCGCCGACGCCCAGTCCCGTGATGACGTGCAGGACCTTCTCGGGGCTCACAAGTGCACCGCCCGCCGCAGCTCCCGCACCTGGTGGCGCAGTTGCTTGATCCGCAGTCGCGGGCCGCCGTCGGCCTGGCTGATGTGCGTACGGGGCATCGCGTGCGGCCCGGCGAGCCGTCCGGGGTCGATGGCGCAGGCGTAGTCGTACCCGGCGGTCCGGGTCGCGGCGACGACCCGGGCGTCGAGGTGCCCGTACGGGTAGCAGAATCCGGCGGGCAGGGTCCCGGTGAGTTCCCGGATCAGCTCGCGGCTGCCCCGCAGTTCCTGCTGGAGCACGTCGTCGGGGGCCGCGGTGAGGTCCTGGTGGAGCAGCCCGTGCGAGCCGATCTCCTGTCCGGCGGCCGCGACTTCGCGGATTCCCTCGGCGGTGAGCAGGGCCTTGCGCGGTCCGAGCGGGTCCCAGACGTTGTCGACGCCGAGCCGCCCCGGCAGTACGAAGAGGGTGGCGGTGCAGTCGTAGCGGCGCAGCAGGGGCAGGGCGCGGGTCAGGAAGTCGGCGTAGCCGTCGTCGAAGGTGAGGCCGACGAGCCCGGCGCCGTGCCCGGCGGCGCGGGCCCGGAGCAGTTCGCCGACGGACACCCCGCGCAGGCCCCGGGAGCGCAGCCACAGCAGCTGGGCCTCCAGCGCGTCGGGGGTGACGGTGATGCCGTACGGGTCCTCGGCGGGATCGGTGAACCCGGCGACGGAGTGGTACATCAGGACCCACGGCGATGCGGTCCGGCGGGTGGGGAGCACCGCGGCGGGGGGCGCCGTGTCGGTGTCAGCGGACATTGCGGAACCTCTGGGTGAGCTGGGAGGTGAGGTGAGCGGTGAGCTGTGCGATCTGGCCGGGCAGGGCGATGACTTCCAGTGCCCGTATGGCCATGCCGGTGGCCCCGAACATGGCGGGGACGAGCAGGCAGCCGAGGACGGCGCTGACCAGCGGGTCGGGGATCATCGGCCCGGCGATCCAGCCGGTGGCGCAGGCGGCGACGGCGGCGACGGAGAGCCGTCCGATGCTGACGGCGACCCGCCGGACCTGGATGGCGATGATCCGCGAGCCGAGTCCGGTGAGCAGCAGCACGGCGGTGGTGGAGATGCCGGCGGCGTTGGCCGCGGCGATCCCGTAGGTGCCCCACCAGCCGACGGCGAAGGCTCCGGCCACGATGTTGACGAGGAGCCCGGCGCCCATCGCGAGCGCCGGGAACCAGGTGGGCCGGGCGGTCGAGAAGAAGGGCCGGGACAGGGCCCCGACGAGACAGTGGCCGAGCAGACCGAGGCCGTAGACCCGCATGACGTCGGCGGTGGCCTCGGTGTCCTGGTGGGTGAACGCCCCGCGTTCGAAGAGGACTTGGATGATCTGGGGCGCGTACCCGATGACCAGGGCGGTGCCCATGAGGACGGCGAGCGAGGCGAGCGCGAGGTCCTGTTCGACGCGGCGGCGGGCCTTCTCGCGTTCCCCTCCGGCCATCGCCTGGGCGACGACGGGGAAGGTGACGGTGCAGATCATCAGGGACAGCACCATCGGCATCTGGGCGACTTTTTGCGCGTAGTTGAGGTGCGAGATGGCGCCGGGCGGGAGCGAGGCGGCGAGGAACCGCTCGACCAGGACCTGCGACTGGCGGAACACGGCGAAGAAGATGACGGGGGCGATGACCCCGAAGGCGATCAGCGTCGGCCGGTCGCGGTCCCGCTGGCTGCGCGGGGCGCCCTTGGCGCGGGGCGGTCCGAAGCCCACGTTGCGGATGAACGCGGGCAGTTGGACCAGCGCCATCAGCATCCCGCCGACGGCGACCCCGGCGGCGGCGGCGCGCACCCCCCACAGGGCGTGCAGGGCCACCATGGTCCCGATGATCCCGACGTTGTACGAAACGTAGATGGCGGCGGGCGGCACGAAGGAGCGGTGTGCTCTGAGGGCGGCGCTGAAGTAGCCGGCGACCCCGAAGGACAGCACGGTCAGCGCGGTCATCCGGGTGCATTCGACGGCGAGTCCGGGGTCGGGCAGCCCGGGTGCGAGCACGCCCACGACGAGCGGCGCGGCGACGATGAGCACGGAGGCCACGGCGGCCAGGAACACCGCGAGCCGCGGCAGCGTCGCCCCCACGAGCAGGCGTACGGGATCCTGCGCGCGGGCCTCCTTGCGGGTGAGCCCGGCCCTGCTGGCGGCCCGGCGGGCCAGGGCGTGGCTGAACGCGGGCACCATCAGCAGGGCCATGGCGTCCTCGATCAGCAGCGTCGAGGCCATCTCGGGGACGGTCCAGGAGATGAGGAAGGCGTCGCTGTCGTGGCCGGCGCCGAAGAGGTGCGCGATGGTCTGGTCCCGGACCAGCCCGAAGACGGCCCCGGCGGCGGTCAGTCCGGCGGTCACGGCGGCCGCCTTGGCCAGGGCGCTCCCGCTCCCGCTCGCCGCGCGGGAACCGTCGGCCTGAGCGGCCCCGGAGCCACGCGGCCCGGTCCGCACGGGCACCGGCGCCACGCCGGCCGGCACCCCGCCCGCCGGGGCCGGGCCCTTCGGCGGCGGCACGCCGGGCCCGCCGTCAGCGGCGGGCCCCACGGGCGGGACGGGCGGGTGCTGCGGACGGCCCGCAGCCGCGGCGACCTCGGT
>NZ_JBSGXB010000305.1:0-8932 GCF_053609185.1 Streptomyces sp. NPDC054956
GGCGGCCCCCCGGCCCGTAATGGATCGCCTCACACCCGGGGGGGGGTTGTTGTACCCCCCCCCGCCGGCGGCTGAGGCGCGGGGTCTGGGGCGGAGCCCCGGGGGGGCCGGGCGCAGCCCGGGACCGGCGGTCAGGGCGCAGCCCTGGGAACCGTGGAAGGGCGGGTGGGGGCAAGCCCCCGCGAAGCGGAGGTCGGGGCCGGCGCAGTCACCCGTACGGCCCCCTACCGCCCCGCGTGGAGTCGCGTGGTCCGAACGGGCGAACGACGATGGGGAGCGCCGGGGCCGGCGCATCCGCGTCCAGCCGCTACGGCGCGCTCAGGAGGTTTACGCGATGACCACCGCCGGAGACATCATGCACCCCGGGGCCCAGTGGATCCCCGCCACCGAGACCCTGGACCGGGCCGCTCAGCTAATGAGCCGCCTCAACGTGGGTGCGCTGCCCATCAGTGATTCCAACGAGCGGCTCTGCGGCATCCTGACCGACCGCGACATCGTGATCGGCTGTGTGGCCAAGGGGCACGACCCCGCGAAGATCACCGCCGGCGACATGGCCAAGGGCACCCCGCGCTGGATCGACTCGAGCGCGGGCGTCGACGAGGTGCTGGCGGAGATGCAGACCCATCAGATCCGCCGCCTCCCGGTGATCGAGAACAAGCGGCTGGTCGGCATGATCAGCGAGGCCGATCTCGCCAAGCACCTGTCGGAGGAGCAGATAGCGGGCTGGGCGGAGGCCGTCTACGCGAAGGGCTAGCCGCCCCGGGCGGCCCGGGGAGGCCTAGGCCTCCGGCTCCGCCGCGCACAGGACCGCCCGTGCCACCTGGTGCGGGCGGTCCAGCATGACCAGGTGTCCGGCCGGCTCGGCGACCACGAAGCGGGCCCCGAGCCGGTCGGCCAGCTCCGCCTGGCGGGCCAGCCAGTCCATGGCCGGGCTCCGGGTGCTTCCGTCGTGGCCGGCCAGGACGGTGACGGGCGCGGTCAGCGGGAGCCGCTCGCGCAGCGCCAGTACCTCGGCGGCCGCGTCCGGGTAGCGGGAGTTCTCCAGGAGGGCCCCGCGCCAGACCCGGCCGGTCCGGTAGCAACGGCGTACGAGGTCCGGCGCGGCCGGGTCCCCACCGCCGGTGCGGGAGGCCCGTACGGTGGCCCGCCGGGCCCACGGACCCAGCGCGGCGGGCAGTCCCACGCCGGTCACGGCCAGGCCGGCCGCGCGGGCGGCGGCGGTGCGCACACCGGCGGGCAGCAGGGCGCGGGGGCGTTCCTCCACACTGCTGTCGACCAGCACCACGGCGGCCGTGCGCCCCGGGTGGAGCCGGGCGAAGGCCTCGGCGTGGAACCCGGCGATGGAGTGCCCGGCCACGGTGACGGGTACGCCGCCCAGACCCAGCACGTCCAGCAGTCCGGCGATCCGGTCGGCCTCCCCGGCGGCGCCGGGCGGCCGATCGGCGGGGGCGCTCAGTCCGTGTCCGGGCCGGTCGAAGCGGATGACGGTGCGGCCGGCGGCGACGAGCAGCTCGGCCACGGGGTCCCAGTCGAACCAGGCCATGGCGAGCCCGGCGCTGAGCACGACCGGGGGTCCGCCGCCCTCGACGAGCACGTGCAGCGGGACCCCGCCGTCGGCCGGGACGCGGAGGAATCGGCCGGGCGCGGCCGGGGCGGCGGTCACGTACGGCGTTCGCGGTGGACGGAGTACGCGAGCAGCCCCAGCCAGAGGGCCACGAACAGCACCTGCAGCCGCTGGCCGGCGCCCAGGGCCCACGTGCCGCGGCCGGCGGTGAACATCGCGATGGAGGCCAGGGTCCAGGCGGTGGCGAGCAGTTCGAGTACGACGAGCACGGGGCCGAAGCGGGCGAGCGGGGCGAGCCGGCCGTAGCGGCGGGCGGCGACCGTGAGGGCCACGATCCCGACGAGCGCGCCGGTCATGGCCAGACTGCTGCTGACGGCATGGGCCTGATGGGTGGCGGGGACCAGTCCGGCGGTCTCCCGGGCCGCGCATTCGGGGTCCACGGTCGGCGCGCAGCTCAGCGGCAGCCAGGCGTCGGCGGCGGTGGACGCGCCGAAGAGGGTGACTCCGGCCCAGCCGGTGACGGACCAGAACCGGCGGGAGTCGGGGAGCCGGACGAGGCGGGCCAGGGCGAGGAGGCCGCCGAGGAAGACGAGGAGCCCGGCGGTGAAGTCGGTGGCCCGGAACAGGCCGCCGAGCGGCTGGTCCTGGGCGGCGAGCTCGCTGACGTACGTCTCGATGGGGTTCAGTCCCGTGGAGAGGACGACTTCGAGGACCCACGCGGTGTAGGCGGCGGCGCCGAGTCCGACGAGGCCGGCGACGGAGCGGACGCCGGCCGGGGGCGGGCCGTGCGGGCTCGGCTGACTGTTCACGAGCTGACCTGACTCACCTTTTGTGGACATAGTGTGACTAATCCTAAACACGGCGGGCCCGCTCCTCCGATCGGATACCCACCCCGGGTAGGGTTCCGCCCATGACGCGTCCTGCCCTGCGTACCGAGCGAAGAGCTGTCCGGTGGCCCCGGCTGCTCCTGCTCGCCGCGCTGTTGCTGGGCATCGCGGCCATGCACACGCTGGGCCATCCGGACCGGGCCCACGCCATGGAGGACGCGCCCGCCGGCCACTCCGTTGCCTCGGCGGGACACACCTCGGCGGACATGGCCGGGGGCTCGGCGGACGTGGCCGGAGTCTCGGCGGACATGACCGGACCCTCTCCGGACATGGTCGGCGCCCTGCCTGACACGGCCGGAGCCCCGGCGGATGCGCTCGCGGGCGCCCTCGCCTCCGCAGTTGCCGCCGCCGCCGTCGACGCGTCGCTCCCCCACACCGGCATGGACCCCATGTCGGTCTGCGTAGCCGTGCTCGGCGCGCTCACCCTGCTGTTCCTCGGAGCCGGACTGGCCGGCCCGCGCCGTGCCGCGCCGCTCGGGGGCGCGGCTCGCGCGCCGGGCCGGTCCGGCGGTCCGGATCCGCCGACTCCCCGCGAACTCCTCACCCTGCTGGCGGTGCTGCGCGTATAGGCCGGGCTCCGTCGTCGCCCCCGCACGTCTTCGGGGCGGCGGCAGACGGTGCCCGTCCGTTCGTACCACCGACACCACGAGGTGTTCCGCCATGCGCTCTTCCGCGCGTTCCCCCCTGCCCTCTTCACCCTCTTCACCCCCTTCGCCCTCTTCCTTCCCGTCCGCCCTCCCCTCCCGCCGGGCCGTGCTCGGCGCGGGCGCCGCGCTCGCCGGTTCCGGGCTGCTCGCCGCCTGCTCGGGCGCCGGCGCCGGCATGGCCGGCATGGACCACGGCTCCGGCTCCATGGACGGCAGCCCCTCCGCCGCCGTCCCCGGCGGCTTCGTGGACCCGGCCGGCCCCGAGGTGCGGGCCGCCGAGGAGGCCCGCAAGGCCACCGGCCCGCTCACCGAGATCCGGCTGACGGCCACCGCCACCCCGCTCGACCTCGGCGGCGGCCGCACCGTCCGCTCCTGGGCGTACGGGGACCAGCTGCCCGGCCGGGAGGTACGGGTCACCGCGGGCGGCACTCTCGCCCTGACCCTCGCCAACAACCTGCCCGCGCCCACCTCCCTGCACTGGCACGGCCTGGCGCTGCGCAACGACATGGACGGGGTGCCGGGGCTGACCCAGCGCGACATCGCCCCGGGCGGCTCGTTCACGTACAAGTTCGCCGTCACGCACCCGGGGACGTACTGGTTCCACCCGCATTCCGGGGTCCAGCAGGACCGCGGCCTGTACGCCCCGCTGATCGTCGAGGACCCCAAGGAGCCGCTCTCCTACGACAAGGAGTGGGTGGTGGTCCTGGACGACTGGCTCGACGGGGTGGACGGCTCCACGCCCGACGCCGTACTCGCGGAACTGCGCAAGGGCATGAACATGAGCCCGGGCGGCGGCGGGCACGCGGGCCACGGCTCGGCGGGCTCGCCCGCCCCCTCCGCCGGCGGGGGCCCGTCCCGCGTCCTGATGGGCGGCGACAGCGAGGTCCTCGGCAAGGACGCGGGCGACGTCGCGTACCCGCACTACCTGGTCAACGGCCGCACCCCCGAGGACCCGTCGGTCTTCACGGCCCGTCCGGGCGACCGGATCCGGCTCCGGATCATCAACGCGGGCGGGGACACCGCCTTCCGGATCGCGCTGGGCGGCCACGAACTGACCGTCACCCACACCGACGGCTTCCCGGTCGAGCACACCAGGGCCCGCTCCCTGCTGCTGGGCATGGGCGAGCGCTACGACGTCCTGGTGACGGCGGGCGACGGGGTGTTCCCGCTGACCGCGCTGGCCGAGGGCAAGGGCGGTTCCGCGTCGGCGCTCGCACTGCTGCGGACCGCTCCGGGCGCCGCGCCGACGGCCTCGACCCGGCCCGCCGAGCTGTCCGGGCGGCCGCTGACGGCGGACTCGCTGAAGGCGGCGGAGCCGGTGGCGCTGGCCGCGCGGGAGCCGGACCGCACGGTGAAGATCAAGCTGACGGGCGGGATGGCGAAGTACGACTGGGCCTTCGACGGCAAGCCGTACGCGCCGGACGCGCTGCACCCGGTGAAGGCGGGGGAAAGGGTCCGGCTGGAGTTCACCAACTCCACGAAGATGTGGCACCCGCTGCACCTGCACGGACACACCTTCGCGGTGGGCGGCCGGCCGGGCGGCGTCCGCAAGGACACGGCGGTGATCCTGCCCGACGGGAAGCTGACGGCGGACTTCGACGCCGACAACCCCGGCCTGTGGATGGTGCATTGCCACAACGTCTACCACGCGGAGGCGGGCATGATGACGGCACTCGGCTACCGCCGCTAGCGGCTGGCCGCCGGGGGTTCGGGGCCGGCGCGGGCGGCTGGCCGCCGGGTTGGGGGCCGGCGCGGGCGGCTGGCCGCCGGGGTCGGGGCCAGCGCAGGCGGCTGGCCACCGGGGGTCGGGGCCAGCGCAGGCGGCTGACCACCGGGGGTCGGCGCGGGGCCGGTGCCGCGCCGGCATCCGCGCGGCCCCGGGCCCGTGGGCCCCGGGGACACCCACACCGCCGCCGGGCCACGGCCAAGGGACGTGGCCGCACGGTCGCCGGCCCCCGGCTCGGGGATGGTCCCGCGCAGTCGCCGGGCCCGGCCAGGGACGTGCCCGCGCGGTCGACGGGCCCCGACCCGGGGATGGTCCCGCGCAGTCGCCGGGCCCCGGCCAGGGGGCGTGGCCGCGCGGGCGCCGGCCCCGGCGCCCGGGGACGCTCGTGTCGCCGGGGGCGGGCCCGTACCGGCCCGAAATGCCGGACGAGCAGGGCCGCGTCCATGACAGGGTGGTGATCGACACGCGCCGTTTGCGACCTGGAGGACTTCCCGCCGGTATGAGTACCCCGCCGAACCTGCCCAGCACCCCGTCCGGCCCGCCGACGGAGCCCGCGGGCACCCCCGCACCCGAAGCGGCCTCCATACCGGCACCCTCGCAGCCCTTGTCGCTCGACAAACTCCCGGCGGAACCCCCGGCCGTCGCACAGCCTCCGGCCGACGCTCCTGCCCCGGCACCGGCGGAGGCCCCCTCCGAGGCCCCGGTTCCGGCAGAGGCTCCGGCCCCCGCCGAGGCCGAGGACCAGGTCCCGGCCGATGCTCCCGCCCCCGCGCCGACCGAAGTCCCGGCCGCTGCCTCCCTCGAGGCATCCGCGCCAACTCCCGCCGCCCCCGCCGAGGCCCCCGCGCCGGCATCGGCGGACGTCCCTGCCGAGGCCCCGGTTCCGGCAGAGGCTCCGGCCCCCGCCGAGGCCGAGGACCAGGTCCCGGCCGAAGCCCAGGTCCCCGCCCCCGCCGAGGCTCCCGCCCCCGCGCCCGGCGAAGTCCCGGCCGCTTCCTTCGTCAAGGCTCCCGCGCCGGCCCCCGCCGAGGCCGAGGTACCGGCCGACGCCAACGCCCCCGCACCGGCCGAGGTCCCGGCCGGCGCCCCGGCTGCGGCCGAAGCTCAGGTCCCGGCTCCGGCCGGCGCCAACCCCCCCACGCAGGCCGTAGTGGCGGACGTCGCCTTCGCCGAGGCCCCCGCCCCCGCCCCCGCTCCGGCTCCGGAAGCCGCCCCCGGCGCCTTCGCCCCCCTCACCCCCGCGCCGCCGGCGCCCTCGTACGCGGGACCGTACGGTCAGGGCGCGCCCGGCGCGCCCGCCCCGGGCAACCTCTGGGCCGCGCCCCCCGGCGCCTACCCGCCCCCGTACCCCAACGGGTTCCCGCCGCCCCCGCCCGCCACCAACGGCCTCGCCGTGGCGGCCCTGATCCTGGGCCTGATCGGCGTCTTCGTCGGCGTCATCCCGTTCTTCTTCTGGGCCGGCGGCCTCCTCGCCCTGACCGGCCTCGGTCTGGGCATCGCGGCCGTCGTCAAGTCCCGCAAGGGCGCCCCGCGCGGCACGCTGGCCGCGGTCGGGACCGGGCTGAGCCTCCTCGCCGTCGGCGCCTCCGTCGGCGGCTGGTTCATCACGGCGAGCGTCATCGACAGGATCGACAAGTCCGTCGCCGAGGACCGCCGCCTCGGCGACTACGACCGGGACTACGACCTCCCCGTGTACCCCACCCCGTCGAAGCCGGCCCCCAAGCCCTCCCCGTCCGACGTCCCGGGCAAGACCTCCGCGCTGCCCTGGGGCAAGTCCTTCACGTACGACAAGGGCATCGAGGTCACCGTCTCGGACCCGACCCCGTACAAGCCGTCCCAGTCGGCCTACCCGCCCGCGGCCCGCGGCGGCAACGCGGTCAAGGTGACGGTGAAGATCGCCAACAACTCGGGGTCCGCGATCGACGTCACCCTGGCCCTTCCGCACGCCCGCGACGACCGGGGCGCCGAGGCCGAGATGGCCTTCGACGGCTCCGTGCCGAAGATGTTCAAGGGCTCGGTCCTGCCCGGCGAGTCGATGACCGGCACGTACGCCTTCGTCGTACCCGAGGGCACCAAGAGCCTGCACTTCGAGATCGCGCCCGGAACCGGCTACGACAAGGCGATCTGGAGCGGTCCGATCGGCTGAATCGACGGCTCCCAGGACATCGCGTCAGAAAGACGATTACACTGAGCCCGTGCCTCAACTTCGCCTCGCTCTGAATCAGATCGACTCGCACGTCGGCAACATCGCCGCGAACGCCGACTCGGTCGTCCACTGGACCCGGCACTCCGCCGAACAGGGCGCCCACCTGGTGGCGTTCCCGGAGATGGTGCTGACCGGGTACCCCGTCGAGGACCTCGCCCTGCGCGGCTCCTTCGTCGACGCCTCCCGTACGGCGCTGCTCGAACTCGCGGAGCGGCTGGCGGCCGAGGGCCTCGGCGACCTGCCGGTCGTCGTCGGCTACCTCGACCGCACGGAGAAGGCCGCGCCCCGGCTCGGCCGCCCGGCGGGGTCCCCGGAGAACGCCGCCGCCGTGCTGCACGGCGGGAAGGTCGTCCTGCGGTTCGCCAAGCACCACCTGCCCAACTACGGCGTCTTCGACGAGTTCCGGTACTTCGTGCCGGGCGACACCCAGCCGGTCATCCGGGTACGGGGCGTGGACGTGGCCCTGGCCATCTGCGAGGACCTCTGGCAGGAGGGTGGCCGCGTCCCCGCCACCCGCTCCGCCGGGGCCGGGCTGCTGATCTCGATCAACGCGTCCCCGTACGAGCGCAACAAGGACGACCTGCGCCTCGAACTGGTGCAGAAGCGCGCCCAGGAGGCCGGCTGCACCCTCGCCTACCTGGCGATGATCGGCGGCCAGGACGAGCTGGTCTTCGACGGCGACTCGATCGTGGTCGACGCCGGCGGCGAGGTCATCGCCCGCGCCCCGCAGTTCTCCGAGGGCTGCGTGCTGGTCGACCTCGACCTGCCGGCCGCCTCGGCCGAGCCGGCCGAGGGCGTGGTCGACGACGGCCTGCGCATCGACCGGGTGATCCTCTCCGAGGAGCCCGTCGAACCGTACGAGGCGGTCGTGACCGGCGGCTACGCGGAGCGCCTGGAGGACGACGAGGAGATCTACGACGCGCTGGTCGTGGGCCTGCGCGCGTACGTGAAGAAGAACGGTTTCCGCTCGGTCCTGATCGGGCTCTCGGGCGGCATCGACTCCGCGCTCGTCGCCGCCATCGCCTGCGACGCGATCGGCGCGCAGAACGTGTACGGCATCTCGATGCCGTCGAAGTACTCCTCGGACCACTCCAAGGGCGACGCGGCCGACCTGGCCGAGCGGACCGGCCTGAACTTCCGGACCGTGCCGATCGAGCCGATGTTCGACGCGTACATGGGCTCGCTGGGCCTGACGGGGCTCGCCGAGGAGAACCTGCAGTCCCGGCTGCGCGGCACCATGCTGATGGCGGTCTCCAACCAGGAGGGCCACATCGTGCTGGCCCCGGGCAACAAGTCGGAGCTGGCCGTCGGCTACTCCACCCTGTACGGGGACTCGGTGGGCGCGTACGGCCCGATCAAGGACGTCTACAAGACGGACATCTTCCGGCTCGCCGAGTACCGCAACCGGGCGGCCGCCGAGCGCGGCGAGACCCCGCCGATCCCGGAGAACTCCATCGTGAAGCCGCCGAGCGCCGAGCTGCGCCCGGGCCAGGTGGACACGGACTCGCTGCCGGACTACCCCGTGCTGGACGGGATCCTGGAGCTGTACGTGGACCGCGACCAGGGCCTGGAGGCGATCGTCGCGGCCGGCTACGACCGCGAGCTCGTGGCGAAGACCCTGCGGATGGTCGACACCGCGGAGTACAAGCGCCGGCAGTACCCGCCGGGCACGAAGATCTCCGCGAAGGGCTTCGGCAAGGACCGCCGGCTGCCCATCACGAACGGGTGGCGCGAGCACGCGTAGCCGTGGACCGTGGATCCGCCCCTGCGGATCCGCCCGTACGAACGCCGGTGCCCCGGCCGCTCCCGAAGCGGCCGGGGGGCCCGGGCGGGGAGGGGGCGAGCCCGGCCGGGGGCCCCAAGGGGGGGGCCCCGGGCGCCCGGCGGGGGGGGGGGGGGGCC
>NZ_JBSGXB010000306.1:0-8917 GCF_053609185.1 Streptomyces sp. NPDC054956
GTGGTCCCCCTCCTGGCCACCGCGGCCGCCGTTCCCCCGTGCACCCGTTGGTCCCCCCAGACCCCCGGTCCCTCCCCCGTGGTACGCACTGCGCTACGGCCCGGGTCCCCCGTTTCCCCCGTGTTCCCGGGCCGTACGCGTCAGTGAGGACTACGCCCCCACCTACAGGCCGCCACCGGCCGCGTGGTTGTCCATCGTGACGATGTCCTCGCCGGCGGCGTGGTTGTCGAGCGGCTTGTCGAGCGGCTTGATCTCCACACCCGCCGCGTGGTTGTCCAGCGGCTTGATGTCGACATCCGCGGCGTGGTTGTCGAGCGGTCTGATGTCACCGTCGGTCGGCAGGACGTTCTCGTTCGTCGTCATCGGATCTCCTGATGGGTGGGTCGGTCCCGTTCGGCGATTCCCCCGCGGATCGCCGAACGGGTGGTCCTCAGCCGACCCGGGTGCCCCCCGACACGTCGAGTCGATGAACACCATCTTGTCGGGTAGCGATAAACGAACGATGAACGCCTCGTTCAGCGCGCCTCAGGCCGCGATCTCCGCCGCCAGCAGGGCCTGCACCTCGGTCAGTTCCGGCGCCTTGAGCTGCGTGAACACCGTCTCCGCGTCCCGCCAGCACACCCGCGCCCGGTCCCGCTGCCCCAGCTGCCGCAGCGCCCGGCCCAGCACGGTCAGCGTCCTGGCACGGCTCCACTCGCCGCCGATCCCCCGCAGGGCGATGGCCTGTTCGGCGTGGGAGGCGGCCAGCGTGGGCCGCCGCGCGGCCAGGTGGACCTTCGCGAGCCGGTAGTGCGTCACGCCCTCCCACAAGGGCTGCCGGTTCTCGTGGAACAGCGTGAGCGCCTCGCTGAGCTGCGACTGCGCCTCGGAGAGCCGCTCGGCCTGGGTGAGGGCGATGCCCAGCGCGTACCGGCCGTTGGCCAGGCGCAGGGTGAGCCCCATCCGGTCGTAGATGGCGATGCCCTGCTGGGCCAGCTCGATGGCGCTGGTGAGCCGGGCCTGCTCCACGTGGATACGGGAGAGGTTGCACAGGGCGCTCGCCTCGCCGACGTAGTTCGCGTCGGCCCGGAAATTGGCGATGGCCTCCAGCAGGTGCCGCTCGCCGTCCTCGTAGCGCCCCTCGTAGAGGGCGATGATGCCCCGGTCGTTGGGCGCCCAGCAGCTGGGCAGCGGATCCCCGGCGGAGCGCGCGAGGAGCGTGGCCCGGCGGGCCTCGTCGTCGGCCTCCGCGAAGCGGCCCGCGACCAGGTGGGTGTTGGTGAGGGTGGTACGGGCCCGGCCCTCGGCGTACGGGTCCTTCGCGGCCTCGGCGGCGTCGCGCAGCGCGGTCGCGGCCGACTCGTACTGCTTGGAGTTGGCGCCCGACTCGGCGAGGTCCTTGGCCGCCCACAGCAGGTCCACGGCCCGGCGCAGCAGGTCCGGCCGCCCGCTCGTGCGTACGGCGGCCTGCCGGACGCACGCGAGCAGCGGATCGGCCTCCGCGTACAGCCAGTCCTGCGCGGAACGCGGCTCGGTGAAGACCAGCCCGGGGTGGCGGGTGGCCGACAGGTGCGCGACGAGCCGGTCGCCGGGCCGCTCCAGGCCGTACACGCAGGCGGCCGTGGCCAGGTAGAAGTCGAGCAGCCGGTCGAGGGCGGCGTCGCGTTCGCTGGGCGGCTGCTCGTCGCGCTCGGCGCACGCACGCGCGTAGAGGCGTACGAGATCGTGGAAGCGGTAGCGGCCGGGCGCAGCGGATTCGAGGAGGGAGCAGTCGACTAAAGCCTCGAGGAGGTCCTCCGTGTCGTGCTCCGGGTGGTCGAGCACGGCGGCCGCGGCGGCGAGCGAGATGTCCGGCCCGTCGGGGAGACCCAGGAGCCGGAAGGCGCGCTGCTGCGCGGGTTCGAGCTGGCCGTAGCCGAGCTCGAAGGTGGCCTTGACGGCGAGGTCGCCGGCCTGGAGCTCGTCCAGGCGGCGGCGCTCGTCGGCGAGCTTCGCGGCGAGGACGGAGACGGTCCAGGTGCGGCGGGCGGCGAGCCGGGAGGCGGCGATGCGGATGGCGAGCGGCAGGAAGCCACAGGCGCCGACCACGTCGAGGGCGGCCTGGCGCTCGGCGCCGACCCGCTCCGATCCGACGATCCGGGTGAACAGCTGGAGGGCTTCCTCGGGGCTCATCACGTCGAGGTCGACGAGGTGCGCCCCGGAGAGGCCGGCCATCCGGACCCGGCTGGTGACGAGCGCGGCGCAGCCGGCGGTGCCCGGCAGGAGCGGGCGGACCTGGGCGGCGTCGCGGGCGTTGTCCAGGAGGACCAGGACGCGGCGGCCGTCGAGGGTCGAGCGGTAGAGCGCGGCCCGTTCGGCGGGGGAGTCGGGGATCGAGGCGTCGGGCGTGCCCAGGGCGCGCAGGAAGGAGCCGAGGACGGCCTCGGGCTCGGCGGGGCGGGCCTCGGTGCCCTGGAGGTCCACGTAGAGCTGCCCGTCGGGGAAGTGCGGGCGGGCGGCGTGCGCGACGTGCACGGCGAGGGTGGTCTTCCCGACGCCGCCGATGCCGGCGAGCGCCGAGACGGCCATGACCTGGCCCTCGGCCCCGGCGAGGATCTCGCCGAGCTCGCCGACGAAGCTGGCGCGGCCCGTGAAGTCGGAGACGGTGGCGGGCAATTGGGCGGGCCTCACGAGTACGGGCGCGGCCGCCGGTGCCGGGTCCTCGGCACGGGCGAGTTCGGCGTCGGCGCGCAGGATGCGCTGCTGGAGCTCGGACAGTTCGGGGCGCGGGTCGACGCCGAGTTCGTCGGCGAGGAGCCGGCGGGTGTCGGCGTAGACGGCGAGGGCCTCGGCCTGGCGGCCGCTGCGGTAGAGGGCGAGCATCAGCAGCTCGCGCAGCCGCTCCCGCAGCGGGTGGGCGGCGGTCAGGGCGGTGAGCTCGGAGACGGCCTCGGCGTGGTGGCCGAGCTCCAGGTCCAGATCGAGCCGGGTCTCCAGCAGCTGCAGGCGCCACTCGGCGAGCCGGGTGCGCTCGGTGTCGGCGTGCGGTCCGGGTACGCCGGCCAGCGGTTCGCCGTCCCACACGTTCAGGGCGCGGGCCAGCAGCGTACGGGCGAGGGCGCGGTCGCCCTTCTCGGTGCGCGCGGTCTCGGCGTCGGCGGCCAGGGTGCGGGCGATGCCGAGGTCGAGGGCCTCGGGGTGCGGCAGGCGGATCGCGTAGCCGCCGGCGTCGCTGACGAGGAGCCCGGGGTCGAGGATCTTGCGCAGGCGGGAGGCGTACGTACGGATGGTCGCGAGGGCCTGCTGCGGCGGGTCCTCGCCCCAGATGGAGTCGATGAGCTCGGGCGCGGTGGCGGTGCGGCCGTCGCGGAGCAGGAGCACGGCGAGCAGGGCACGCTGCTGCGGGGTCCCGGAGGGCAGCGCATCGGCGCCGCGCCAGGCACGGATGGGACCGAGGACGGCGAAGCGGTTGCCGCCGGGGGCGGGTTCGGGGGCCGCGGTGTCGGGGGCCGCGCTGTCGCTCCCGGACTCGTTCCCGGACTCGCTCCCGGTGTGGGCCGCGGCGTCGGCTGCGGTATCGGTCCCGGCCTGGGTCCCGGCTCCGACGCGGGTCCCGGCTCCGGCCTCCGCGGTGGCGGCTTCGAGTCCGGTCCCCGCGGCAGCGTTACCGGCCTCGGGGTGGTTCCGCTGGTGCGGGATGGCCGGTGTGCCGTCCATCTGGTGTCCCCCCTGCCTTCCTAGGTGTAAGGGCCAGTCTGCCCTGTGTTGCGCGTACACGTCAGCCCGTGGCGGACCCAGTCCTACCGGATCCAGAACCCCGCCCCTCCCAACTAGCTGACGGTTCGTCAGATTGACGCTACCGTGAGGACATGGAGACCTTCCCGAAGATCATCTCGGTGGACGACCACACGGTTGAGCCCCCCCACGTCTGGCGGGACCGGCTCCCGTCCAAGTACCACGACGTCGGCCCCCGCGTCGTCCGCGCCCCCTTGAAGGAAATGACCTTCCTCGGCGGCAAGTTCGCCCCCGTCATGGGCGCCAAGGGCGACGACGGACCGATAGGCGACTGGTGGGTGTACGAGGACCTGCACCGACCCCTCACCCGCCTCGACACGGCCGTCGGCTACGACCGCGACGAGATCAAGCTCGAAGTCATCACGTACGAGCAGATGCGCCCGGGCTCCTTCTCGGTTCCCGAGCGCCTCGCCGACATGGACGTCAACCACGTCCAGTCCGCCCTCTGCTTCCCGACCTTCCCCCGCTTCTGCGGCCAGACCTTCACCGAGGCCAAGGACCGCGAGCTCGGTCTCCTCGGCGTGCGCGCGTACAACGACTGGATGGTGGAGGAGTGGTGCGGCCCCGACGCCGCCGGCCGCCTCATCCCGCTCACCCTCATCCCGCTCTGGGACGCCCGCCTGGCCGCCGCCGAGGTCCGCCGCAACGCGGCGCGCGGGGTCCGCGCCGTCGCCTTCTCGGAGATCCCGCCCCACCTCGGGCTCCCCTCCATCCACACGGACGAGTGGGACCCCTTCCTGGAGGCGTGCAACGAGACCGGCACGGTCATCGCCATGCACATCGGCTCCTCCTCGCGCATGCCCTCCACCTCGGCGGACGCCCCGCCGGCCGTCGGCTCCACCATCACCTTCGCCAACTGCTGCTTCTCGATGGTCGACTGGCTGATGAGCGGCAAGTTCGAACGCTTCCCGAACCTCAAGATCATGTACGCGGAGGGCCAGATCGGCTGGATCCCGTACATCCTGGAACGCGCGAACGTGGTCTGGGAGGAGAACCGCGGCTGGGGCGGGGTCGCCGAGAAGGTGCTGCGCCCGCCGTCCGAACTCTTCGCGGAGCACGTCTTCGGCTGCTTCTTCGACGACGCCTTCGGCCTGAAGAACCTGGACTCGATCGGCGTCGCGAACGTCCTCTACGAGACCGACTACCCGCACTCGGACTCCACTTGGCCCAAGTCCCGCGAGGTCGGCGAGGCCCAGATGGGCCACCTCGCCCCGGACGTCGTGGACCGCATCGTCCGCGGCAACGCGATCGACCTCCTGGGCCTCACCCCGGAAGGCCTCTGGCCGGGCGCGTAACCCGGAACACCCCCACCCGCTCACGCGGCAGCCCCGACCGGAATCGATCCGGCCGGGGCTGCGGTGCGCGGGCTCGCGCGACGGGGTGGCACGGCGGGGCGGTCAGGAGGCCGGGGCCGGGTTCGTCGTGATGGCCGGGGCGACGTGCGTCAGGAGGAGCTCCAGGAAACGCTCCGGGCGGCGGAACGATGCGAAGTGGCTGCACTCCTCGATCACCGCGAAGTGCTTGACCGGCGCCTCCACCTCATCGACGAAGGCCTTCGCGGCCGCCGTCGGGGTGAGCACGTCGTGCTCGCCCTGGAAGACGAAGAACGGGATCTCGAAGCGCGTCCCGTCGGCCCGGTCGTCGAACCCGGCCGTCCCCTCGGTGATCCGCTCCGAGAAGGACTGCCCCCTGAAGTAGTCCCGCAGATCGCGCAGCGAGTGCAGCGGCGACAGCCACATCGACCCGAGGACCACCTTCTTGATGGTGTCGAGCGTCAGCGGGTCGCTCTGCGCGGACAGCTTCGCGTACGTCGCCTGCTGGCGGGCCGTCCATGCGTACGGGTCCGGGCCGATCGCCTCGACCTGTGCGAGCTGCCTGCGCTTGCCCGCGGCGCGCAGCCGCTCCAGCAGCGCCTCGTACGCGGAGGTGTCGCGGCCGCCGGTGTGGATGTTCTGGTCGGTGCCGACGTACGCGGAGTAGAGCTCGGGATGGTTGCGCGCCAGCCGCAGCCCGAAAGCACTGCCGTAGGAGCTGGCCAGGAGCACCACCCGGTCGGCGCCCAGCAGGCGCTGGGCGTACCGGGTGACCTCCAGGGCGTCCTCGTAGACCCGCGCGAAGGTGGCCTCGCCCTGGCCCTCCGGACCGCCCCGGCCGAAGGTCTTGCCCGCGCCGCGCATGTCCCAGCGGACGATCGTGAAGTGCCGCTCCCAGCAGCGCGTGCGGGACGTGTAGACGGAGTTGGCGGCGCCGGGGCCGCCGTGGATCTCGACGAGCACGGGATTGGACCGGTCCTCGCCGCGCACCGAGATCCACTGGTCGATGCCGCCGATGCGGACGAAGCCCCGCTCGTCGATGCCGTTCGGGGACTCGATCCGCAGGGCCGCGGCGGCCTGCGTGCGGCGCAGCGCCCGGTGGGCGAAGAGGCCGGCGACGGGAGTGGCGAGAGCGGCGGCGGCGAGGCCGGTGGCGGTGAGTGCGACGATCACTGTGTCCTCCGTAAACTGTTTCCAGTGGATACGGATGAGTGTGGAGGGGGCGGGCGCTGCTGTCAACCGGTGGGGCGGGGCGGGTTGAGGACCTTGACGGGGCCTCATCTGGCGCGCGGGCAGGTGTGCGGGGTGAGGTGATGGCCGGGGTGATGGCCGGGGTGATGGCCGGGGTGATGGCTGGGGAGGTGGCTGAAGCGCTGGCCGGTATCCCGGTGGCACCTGGGCCGGGATGCCCCTTGCGGTGGCCGCCGTGGGCAAGGCATGCTTCGCCACAGCAAAGTGGGGGAGGAGTGTCTGTGGTGGACAAGCGGACTGTGGTGACCGCGGTGTTGTGTGCTCTGGCGGCACTGGGTGCGTCCGCCGCCATGACGAAGGTGGTGCCGCCCGCGGACGGCAAGGCCCCCGTGCATGCGAAGGCGACGTCCCCGACGACGTCCTCCACCGCCCGCCCGTCGCAGTCGCAATCGCCGAAACAGCCTCAGATGTCCACCGGCGCGACCCCCAGGCCGTCGGCCTCCGCACCCAAGCCGGGCGGGGTCACGGCCATCTCCGGAGCGCTGTTCGAGGGCGATGTGACCGGTGATCACTTCTGTACGGCGACCGTCGTGCACAGCCCCGGGCGGAACCTGATCGTCACCGCGGGCCACTGCCTGCTCGAGGGCCCGGCCGGCGAAGGCGGGGCGATCTTCGCACCCGCGTACGCGGACGGGAACGCCCCCTTCGGCACCTGGAAGATCGCGGAGGTCTTCGAGGACCCCCACTGGGCCGAAGGTACGGACGACAACTACGACCTCGCGTTCGCCCGCCTCGCCCCCGACGCCTCGGGCCGCAACATCGAGGACGTCACCGGCGCCGCCGTCCTGGACACCACGGGCCGCACGGGCGAGGAAGTCACCGTGACCGGCTACCCGGCCGACCGCAAGGTCGCGCGCACCTGCACGTCGCGAGCGGTCCGGACCACCGCCACGGAACAGCGCTTCGACTGCGCGGACTTCCCCGGCGGCACGAGCGGCAGCGCGTGGATCGCCGGCGACGGCAAGATCATCGGCATCCTGACGGGCGGCGACACGGACGACGTCTCGACGAGCACGATCCTCTCCGGCTACGCGGCGGCACTGTACGCGCGGGCGACGGGCGCGGCGGACGCCACGAAGGGGGCGGGCACGGTGGGCGGGGACGTCCAGTGAGCCCGACACCAACGGGGCCGGCGCCCACGGGCCCGGCATCAACGGGCCCGGCGCCCACGGGCCTGGCGTCCACGGGCCTGGCGTCCACGGGCCTGGCACCAACGGGCCTGGCGCCGGTGAGGCGGCACCCGTGAGCCAGCACTACGACGTCGGCGACGAGACCGTCTGGAACCCTTCGAACGGCGCCGCCCGGCTCTTCCACCGCCAAGTGGCCCTCTTCGAAGCCGACCTCGACCTCCCGTCGGGCATCGGCCCGCTGGAGAACGACGAGTGCCAGATCGACCCGGCCGTCCTCGGCCCCTTCACCGAAGCCCTGCTCGCCCGTTACGGGGGCACGGGCCACGCGATCGTCCAGGCCCTCTCGGACGGCTTCATCGCCACCGTGCTCGTACTGGCGGAGCGAACGGGCGCGCGGGTGCACTGGCCGCTGCCGCTGCCGCTGACCGGATCGCTGGAGGGGCGCCGGGACGTTCAGGTCCCCCTGACCGGCCCCTCCGTCGGACCGTCCGGACCCGCTCCCGGCTCGTACGAGGCTTCGCGCGCGGCCGAGCTGCGCGCCGCCGCGCGGGAGCTGTCCGGGCGGATGCCCCGCTGATCCGGAGGATCAGGCGAGCAGACCCAGGTGCACGGGCTCGGCGGGTGCTTCGTCGAGCAACTCGGCGAGCCTCGGGGGCCACAGGGGTTCGCCGAGGGTGGCGAGGTTCTGCGGGGACAGCCAGCGCCAGTGGGCGTCGGGGGACTCCGGAACGGGGTCGCGGTGGGGGCCGGTGGTGACGTAGATGTGCTCGTGCTGGCGCACGGGGACGCCCTGGTGCGTGAAGTCGTGCTCCCAGGTGCAGAGCAACCGCTGCGGCTCCAGGTCAGTCCACCCGGTCTCTTCGCGCAGCTCCCGCCGCACGCACTCCTCGGGCGTCTCCCCGGGATCGATCCCCCCGCCCGGCGGCAACCAGTGGATGCCGACTTCCACGTTGTTCTCCCGGAAGAGGAAGACGGCCCCGTCGGGATTGAGGACCACAATTCGCGCTGCCTGCCGTGAAGTTCGCATCATCCCAGCGTACGACGGGTGCTGCGGGGGCGGGAGTGGGCTGCGGAGGCGGGCTGGGGCGGGGGCGGGCGGGGGCGGGCGGGGCGCTGGGCTGGTGGCGCCCCGAGTCGGGGTGGCTTTGACGGCGGGGAGGGGGTGCTGGGTTGGCGGGACTTGCGGCCGCGGTGGCTGCGACGGTTGTCGGGGGCGCTGAGTTGGCGGAACCTGCGGCTTCGGTGGCTGCGGCGGTGGGGCGGGGGCGCCGGGTTGGCGGGGCCTGTGTGCGAGCCGACTTCGACAGTTACCGGGGGGCGTCCCGGGCGTCCAGTGTCCTTCCGCGCCGGGCCGGCCTGTCAAGGGCGCTCCCTGCGGTCGCGTCGCTTCGCGATGGCCTTCGGCCACCCTTGACAGGCCGTCCCGTCCCGGAAAAACACAAGACTCCCGGGATCCCCCCGGGGGATGGC